>CAYUKE010000005.1:0-26298 GCA_964445185.1 uncultured Geminicoccaceae bacterium | reverse complement strand
CGCACCCGCTGGCGTAGCGTCGATCTGAACGATGTCGGCCTCGACGACGCGGTCGAAGTCTATGGGACGCCGCGTCGGCAGGACGTGCACCTGATCGACCGCCAGGTAGCCAGCCAGATCCTCGGCGATAACCAGCGTGACCAATCCGTCGAGTGGTCCGATCCACGCGTCCATCGCCGTCACGTCGAGCACGTTCTCGCCCGTGCGGAGGATGATCTCGTTGCGATCGAGTGCCGGCGGCAGCGTGACGGGCTCCAGCGCCACGGTTCGCGCGGTCCTCGGCGGTTCGGTCGGCGCCTCGGGTCCGAGCGGCATGAGCGCGTGGTACTGCGTCGGCGCGCTCTGGATGCACCCGACGAGGAGCACGAGCACCAGCGCTGCCACCGCGTGCACGAGTTTCAGCATCAGCGACCCTGCCGTCCTTGAATCAACGCCTCGGGATTGCGCTCAAGATACTCCGCGAAGGTTCGGATCGCACGCGCCGCAGCCCGCAGCTCGCGCAGCAGCTGTTCCGCATCGAAACTGAGGCGGTCGGCGTTCTCGGCGGCCGTATCCGCGGCGGACAAGGCTTCGCGGGCGCTCGCCATGGCGGCGCGTGCGTCGCGAAAGAGCGGGTCCGCTTCGCGGTCGACCCGCTCGGCGAGGTTGCGCAACGCGGCCCCCGTGGCCTGCACGTCGGCGATCACTTGGGGCAGCTCCGGCGAGGCGAGGAGTTCCTGCGCCGATGCCACGAGCGCCCCTAGGTCAGCGCTCACCGTCTCGAGCGGCAGACCTGCCAACTTGTCGAGGATGCCCTGCACGGAGGCTTCGAGCTGGGCCAGTGTCGACGGGATCGTGGGCAAGACGCCGAGGCCGTCCTCGAACGCGATCGTCGCTGGCTCGACGTCGGCGTAGAAGTCGAGCTGCACCTCGAGGGCGCCCGTCAGCACGTTGGTCGTCGCCAGCCGTGCGCGCAGCCCGCGATCGACCAGGAACTCGGCCAAGGCGTCGTCCTCCAGGTCGCTTACAGCAGCACCGGTCAGCTCGATCGCATCATTGAAGATCTCGATTTTCACCGGGAGGCTCAGGTCCTCGCGGTCGACATTCAGACGGAGATCGATGTCGAGCACCTGCCCGACCGCGATGCCACGAAAGGTCACCGGCGCGCCGACCTGAAGACCTGCGAGGCTATCGTCGAAGTAGAGCAGCAGTGGAATGAAGCCACGCTCCGTCGCGGCGGTCCTCGCCTGCACCTCGTCGGCGTATAGTAGGAAGGTCGCGCAATCGGGCGCCACCGCTCCGGTCTCGTGCACCAGCCCCGGACTGTCGATTGCCACCGCCCCGCCGAGCAAGGCGCTGATCGAACGGAGCTCCAACTGGACACGCTGGCCGGTCAGACTGAGTGCGGCGCCGCTGGCGTTAAAGAAGTGGCTGTCCGCTAGCACCAGCTCGTCATAGGGCGCTGTCACATGCGTCTCGACCGTGAATGCCGCAGCCAGCGACTCGTCGCGCGGACAGACCAATTCGCCGTCGGCGAGGTCCGGGCGCGCGGTCAGACGGAAGCCCGTCACCTCACCCACCCGGATCTCGCGAAAGTAGACCGGCGAACCGACACGCAGCGCGCCGAGTTGCTCCACCGCGAGCACATACCGACGACCCGGCGCCTCCCTCGGCACGGGCGGCTTGCGAAGCAAACCCTCGAAACGGCGGGCCGGATCGCCGGCTCCGGGCTCCATCGCGATGTGCACGCCGGCGAGCAGCGTCGAGAGGCCGGTGACCCGCTCGAAGCCGACCTCGGGCTGGACGACCCAAAAGCGCGTGCCTTCCGTCAGGTAGTCCTGCGTCTCCGGCACCATCTCGGCGGTGGCGATGACGGTCTCCAAATCATCCGCCAGGCTGACTCCGGTGATCGTGCCGACGACGATGTCGCGAAGCTTGATGTTGGTCTTGCCCGCCTCGATCCCGGCGCCGGTCGCGAACTCGATGGTGATGGTGGGCCCCTGCTGCTCGAGCGTCGTGTAGACGAGCCAAAAGCCGAGGACGACGGCGAGGATCGGGATCAGCCACACCGCCGAGATGCCACGAGAGCGACGAACGGTCGGACCATCGTTCGACGAGTCAGACGCGGTCATCCGCCCTCCCCGCGCTGTCCCAGAGAAGACGAGGATCGAAGGACATCGAGGCCAGCATCGTCAAGACGACGACGGCCCCGAACGCCAGCGAGCCGACGCCAGCATCGATCGCGAACAACCCACCGACGTGGACCACACCGGCGAGGATCGCCACGACGAACACGTCGACCATCGACCATCGCCCGATCCACTCTACCGCCGCGAACATCTGGGTCTTGCGACGCAACTGCCGGTGGGACCCGGCGTGCACGCTCCAAAGCAGCCAAAGCAGCGCTAGGAATTTGAGGATCGGCACAAGCACGCTGGCCACGAAGATGACCGCAGCGACCGGAACGTCGCCCAGCCGGATGAGGTCGACCACCCCGCCGAGGATGGTTCCGGGGTGCTCGGTGCCGAGCGACGTCACGATCATCATCGGATAGAGGTTGGCGGGGATGTAGAGGATCATGGCTGTGATCAGCAGGGCCCACGTTCGCTGCAGGCTCCCGGTCTTGCGACGATGAAGATCACTGCCACAGCGTGGACAGGGCCGCCCGCTGTCGTCGGCGATCAGGCCGCAGGTGTGGCACAGGATGCCGGCTGAGACACCAACCGACGGCCGGAAAGGGCGGCCGATCCGCGACCAGACGTCTTCGGGGTCCGTTGCGGTGTCCGCCCAGGCGATCAGGAGGATCGTCGCGAACAGCGTCAACGTGGCCGGGCCGACGCCGATGGCGGCGTAGGACATCAGCTTGACGTAAGCGACGATGAGGCCAAGCAAGTAGACCTCAAGCATGGACCACGGCGCTTGCACGCGGACGAGCCGGTAGGCGAGGCGCGCTGATGCTGAGCGGCGGCTGTTGGTGGCCGCAACCAGCGCCCACAAGCCGACGAGGATTCGCAGCGCCGGAAAGACGGTCGTCAGCAGGGCGCAACCGATCGCGACGGGCCACAACCCGCCATCCACCAGAGCCCGAATGCCCGTGAACACGGTCGCGGCGACCCGGACGCCCTGGATCTCGACGGTGATCAAGGGAAAGGTGTGCGTGATCAGCCACATCACGGCCGCGGCGAGGTGCAGCGCGACGCCGAGCGCGAGACCGTCCGGCTTTTGCTCGTAGAGGTAGAGACCGCAAGCACGACAGACGGCGACAGCGCCTTTCGGCAGCGGGTAGCGTCGGTGCAGCTGGCCGCAGTGGTGGCAGGCAATGCGGTCCTGGCGCGCGGAGGGATCCGTCGCGGCCGTCAGTTGCCCCACAGCGTTACCGGACGCGGGCGCCGCCGCGAACGCAGACGCGCGATGGAGCCGTGCCGCGGCATCTCGTGCTCGACGAGGTACTGGAGGTCACCGATCAGCTGTTGCGGGTCGCTCTTCAACACATCGGCGCCGATCGGCGCGCCGACTCGCGCGCGGTAGGTGTAGCCACGCTTGTTGAGGACCTCGCGGAACAGCGTCACGTCGCGGAGCTCGTCGGAGATCTTGGCGAAGCTGTAGAACAGCGGGGAGTTTCGGCCGCCGATCGACATCGGCACGATCGGCGCGCGGAAGCGGCGCGCCAAGTTGATGATGGCCGGCTGCCACGGGCGCTCCGTAAGGCCGCGCAGCCCCATGTAGGCGAGGCGGCCCGAGGGGAAGAGCACGACGCACCGACCGTCCTTGAGTGCCTTGGCGGCGGCAGCGAGCGTGTCCCGCGCGGTGGCGTGGGTCTTCTTGTCCCGGCTCCACTCGACCGGAATGATCATCTGCTCAAGCTTTGGCGCCACGCGCAACGCGTCACGGTTGGCGAAGAAGCACAAATCCGGTCGCAGCGTCTTCAGCGCCTCGTAGACGACGAAGCCGTCGGCGATCCCTGTCGGGTGGTTGGGCGCCAGCAGGATGGGTCCCTCGGCGGGCACGTTGGACAGGCCCTCGGTCCGCACATCCAACGCGAGCGAACGGCCCATGTAGTCGAAGATCTCCTTCGCGGTCATGTCGCGAACGACGTCGGCGAGCTGGAGGGCCGTCCGATAGTGAAGGAGCGGATAGAGGAACGTCTGCATGAAGGACCGGCCGACGAGCGTGCCGAACAGACCCGGCGCGCGCTCCTCGATCAACTCGTCGACGATGTGCCTTCGCTTTGCCAGGTTCATGCGTGTGCCACCCAAGTATCGCGCGGCGAATCGACGCCTAGGCGCTGGATTAGCCGCAAAGCGACCTGCACTGCAACCTCAACCCGGCTCGGAATGCTCGAGACCTGTCCTGCGGGTGCCGTCAAGCGGCGTCCGCCTGGAACTGCAGCGCGGCGAGGCGCGCGTAGAGCCCTTCGCGTGCGATGAGCTGATCGTGGGTCCCCGTGGCCACAATCCGGCCGTCGTCGATGACCACGATCCGGTCAGATTTCAGCACCGTGGCCAGCCGATGCGCGATGACCAGGCAGCTACGGCCCCGGGCGACGCGCTCGATGGCCGTCTGCACGAGGCGCTCGCTCTCTGCATCGAGCGAACTCGTGGCCTCGTCGAGAAGGAGCACGCGCGGGTCACGCAACAGCGCGCGGGCGATCGCGATCCGCTGCCGCTGCCCGCCGGATAGGCGTATCCCCTTCTCGCCGAGGAAGGTGTCGAACCCCTCCGGGAGACGGCGGATGAACTCCATCGCGTTCGCCGCTTCTGCCGCCGCCTCGACGTCGCCGTCGCTAGCTTCCGGGCGGGCGTAGCGGATGTTCTCGCGCGCGCTGTCGGAAAAGATGAACGGCTCTTGCGGCACGAGGCCGATTACCGAGCGATAGGCCTGCGGCTCGAGACGGCTGATGTCGATGCCGTCGAGACGGACGGTCCCGACGGCCGGGTCGTAGAAGCGCATCAAAAGCTGAAAGACGGTGCTCTTGCCCGATCCCGAGGGCCCCACCAAGGCGACGGTCTCGCCGGGCCGCACGTCGAGGTCGAATCCGTCTAGCACTGGAACGTGCGGTGCCGAGGGATAGGCGAAGCTGACGGTCTCCAGGCGTAGGCGCCCGGCGACCGGTGAAGGCAGCGGCGTCGCCACAGCCGGTGCCGCGATCTCCGGCGCGGTGTCGAGCAGCTCGAACAGCCGCTCGGTGGCGCCGGCCGCGCGTTGCAGATCGCCAAAGATCTCGGACAGCCCGCCGGCAGCCGTCGCCACCAGCGTCGCATAGAAGACGAAGGCGGACAGCTCGCCCGCCGTAAGCCGACCGGCGAGGACGTCGTGACCGCCGAGATAGAGCACGGCGACGACGGCGCCGAACACCAGGGTGATGACAGCGCCGCCGAGCGCTGCCCGCGAGAAGATGTAGCCGGCCGCCGCCCGGAACGCGTCTTCGGCGGCGTCCGCGAAGCGCGCGCGCTCCGCGTCCTCCTGGGCGCAGGCCTGGACCGCGCGGACCGCGTTCAAGCTCTCCTCCGCGCGACCCGAAACGTCGGCGACCCGATCCTGAGCGAGGCGCGAGCGGCGGCGCACCTGCCGTCCGAAGACGACCAGCGGGACGACGACCAAGGGCATCGCCAGCAGCACGTAAGCCGTCAGCCGCGGCTGGGTGAGCACAAGCAGGACCAAACCACCGACCAGCAAGAGCACGTTCCGAAGCGCCTGGGTCACGCTCGAGCTGATGACGGTCTGGATGACGCTGGTGTCGGTCGTCAGCCGCGAGACCACCTCGCCCGTGCGCGTCACCTCGAAGAAGCCGGGCGATTGACGAATCACATGGGCATAGACGTCGCGGCGCAGATCGGTGACGACACGCTCGCCGAGAAGCGCCACGAAGTAAGAACGGGCGAAAGCGGCGACGGCCATGACGAGAACGATGATCAGCATGGCGTAGAGCGCGTGGTCCAACGCGTCGGCTTGGCCGTCAGCGAAGCCGCCGTCAATCAGATGGCGGAGGCCGATGCCGATCGAGAGGACGCTCAGCGCCGCGAAGATGAGGCCGAGGCCGGCTCCGATCGCCCAACCGCGATAGGGCCCGACATAGCCGAGCAGCCGTCGGAGCTGGCGCAGGTCGCGACCGCGCGGCCGTGCCGCCGCGTCGCGCTTGAGCTGCGCTTGAGCTTGTTCCATGTCCCGCCTGTGTTCTGGTCCACCCGATGGAGGTCCGCGGTTGCCAGAGCGGGCCTTGTCGGACAAGGGGGATGAGGCTATACACCGCGCTCCGCGCCAGGAGAGGGCTTGTGAAAAAGGACATTCATCCCGCCTACCATGAGATCACCGTGGTAAGGACGGACGGTTCTACCTTTCAGACGCGCTCGACTTATGGCGAGCCGGGGGCGACGCTCACCCTCGACATCGACACGCGCTCGCACCCGGCCTGGACGGGTGGCTCGATGCAGCTGGTTCAGCGTGGCCAGGTGGACAAGTTCAACAAGAAGTTTGCAAGCTTCCGCCGCAAGAAGGCTTGACCCGATGAAGATCCGCAACTCCCTCAAGAGTGCGAAGACGCGCCACAAGGATTGCCGCGTGATCCGGCGCAAGGGTCGCGTCTACGTCATCAACAAGACCAATCCGCGCTTCAAGGCTCGCCAGGGCTAAGGGTCCGGCGACCCGGCGACGATGGCGTCGCTTCGACTACACCACTTTCCGATTTGCCCGTACTCGCGCAAGGTCAGGCTGGTCCTCGCGGAGAAGCAGCTCGACGTCACGCTCGAGCCGCACGAGCCCTGGCGCCGCGAACCTCGGCTGACCGCGCTCAATCCTTGGAGCGAGGTGCCGGTTCTTGAGATCGAGGACCGAGCGCTGAGCGAGAGCCTCGCGATCTGCGAACTCCTTGACGAGCGCTTCCCCGATGTTCGTCTCGGCGGTGTCGACCTGTGGTCGCGCGCCGAGGTTCGGCGCCTGGCAATGCACTTCGACACGAAGTTCGCACGCGAGGTAACCGACCTCATCTGGCGGCAGAAGCTGATCTATCGCCTCAAGCGCTCCGGCACGGTGAACACAGCGGGCCTGCGCGCCGGCCAGGAGAACATCCGCGCCCACCTCGACTATGTCGGCTACCTGGTAACACAACGGAACTGGCTGGCAGGCGACCATCTGAGCCTTGCCGACCTCACCGCCGCGGCGCATTTCTCAGTGCTTGACTACCTGGGCGATGTGCCCTGGGAGGCCAACGGCGACGCCAAGGAGTGGTATGCGCGCATCAAGTCGCGACCCAGCTTCCGCGCCCTGCTGCGCGAGCACATCCCGCAGCAGGCGCCCGCCGCCCACTACGCCGACCTCGACTTCTGACCTCGTCGTGCGGCTGCGGCGCCGCGCCGTCGACCTCGGCTTCGCCGAACTCCGCATCGCCGCTGCCGATGTGCCGGCGGATCGCCAGGATGCGCTCCGCTCGTTTCTTGCCCGCGGACACCACGGCACGATGGGCTGGCTCGCGGCGACGTTCGCGCGACGGCGCGCGCCCCGGGCGCTCTGGAGCGAGGCGCGAACCGCACTGGTCCTCGGCTTCAACTACGGCCCGGCGACGGACCCGCTCGGCAAGCTTCATCTCCGCGAGCGCGGCGTCGTGTCGGTCTACGCTCAAGGCGATGACTACCACGCCGTCCTCAAGGGTCGTCTCAAGCACCTCGCCCAGTGGCTCGCGGCGCAGACCGGCGCCGCGGTCAAGGTCTTCGTCGACACAGCACCGCTGATGGAGAAGCCGCTGGCCGAGCGCGCCGGGCTTGGCTGGCAGGGCAAGCACACCAACGTGGTGAGCCGGCGATCGGGCAGCTGGCTCTTCCTCGGCGTGATCCTCACCGACCTCGACCTGCCCACCGACAGTGCCGAGACCGATCACTGCGGTGCCTGCCGGCGCTGCGTCGACATCTGCCCGACGGCCGCCTTCCCGCAGCCCTATCGGCTGGATGCCAGGCGCTGCATCTCCTACCTCACCATCGAGCATGCGGGACCGATCCCGCACGCCTTTCGCCCGGGCATCGGCAACCGCATCTACGGCTGCGACGACTGCCTCGCTATCTGCCCTTGGAACAAGTTCGCCACGACCGCGCGCGAGGTCCGATTGCGGGCTCGGGCAGAGCTGGAGACACCGCCGCTCGCGGACCTAGCGCGTTTGGACGAGCGGGCGTTTCGCGGCCACTTTCGTCGCTCGCCGATCAAGCGCATCGGCCGAAACCGCTTTCTCCGCAACGTGCTGGTCGCGGTCGGCAACAGCGCGGAACGAGACCTCAGCAGCGTCGCGCGTAGCCAACTCGCGGATCCCGATCCGGTCGTCCGTGGTGCCGCGGTGTGGGCGCTCGGCCGCCTGCTGGACCGCCACGCCTTCGCTGATCTCGCGACCGACCACGTGGCACGGGAACGGTCGTCGGCGGTGCGCCGCGAGTGGCGCGTCGCATCGGCGGTCGGACGCAAGGGACCGCGGTCTTGAGCGTGCTGCTGTGCTTCGGGTTCGGCTATTCGGCGGCGTGCCTCGCCGAGCGCCTGCTGGCGACGGGCTGGCAGGTGCGCGGTACCTCGCGCACGCCTGAGCGACGCCAGATGGCCGGCGTCGAGGTCGTTCCGTTCGACCGCGGCCAACCGCTGCCGGCAGCAGCACTGGAGGGCGTCACCCACGTGCTCACCTCGATCGCCCCAGACGCGGCGGGCGATCCGGTGCTCGACGCGGAAGGCCGGCGGCTAGCTGCGCTCGGCTCGATCCAGTGGCTTGGCTATCTGGGCACCACCGCAGTCTACGGCAACACGGATGGCGCATGGGTCGACGAGACCAGCCCGGTTCGGGCGACCAGCGAGCGCGGCCAACGCCGGGCGACGGCGGAGCAAGCCTGGCGCGCGAGCGGCCTGCCCGTTCACATCTTCCGCCTTGCCGGCATCTATGGGCCCGGACGCAGCGTCGTCGATCAACTCCGGGCAGGGACCGCGCGACGCTTGATCAAGCCCGGCCAGGTGTTCTCGCGGATCCACGTGGCGGACATTGCCCAAGTCCTCGAGGCATCGATCGCGCGGCCGCGCCCGGGCGCCGTCTATAACGTTTGCGACGACGAGCCGGCACCGCCTCAGGATGTCGTCGCCTACGCGGCAGCACGCATCGGTGTTCCGGTGCCGGACGCTGTCCCCTTCGCCGAAGCCGTGCTTTCGCCGATGGCGCGGAGCTTCTACGCGGACAATCGCCGGGTCTCGAACCGGATGATCAAGGACGAGCTCGGCGTCCGGCTCGCCTTTCCGACCTATCGCGAGGGGGTCGACGCGCTGGTTGGGGATCGCGGTGTGTGAAACCGATGCGCGAACGTATCCAAAAACAACAAACCTGGACGTCCGGGTACTCGCGCTCGCCCTTCACATCCGTCATGTTAACGGAGTGATGGGATTGGACAGAGAGATTGCGCGCGTGACCAGAACCGCTCGTCCACGTGTCGTCACTTAGACGCACGACATCGTCGACGGCCCAACGAGATACCGCGATGCACGTCAGATTTCTTATCCTGGCCGTCATGGCCACGACGCTCGGCGCCTGCGTACAGCCCAACGGCACCGCGCCGACGGGACAGATGCTAGTTCCGCCGGATCTCGGTCGCACCGACGAGGCTGCGCTCGCAAGCCCGCTGGTGACCGAGCTGCCCGCAGCGCTCGCCCGCAGCGATGGGCCCTACGTGACGCCGCTGACGGCCTTCTATCGCGATCGCCGCTTCACCCCCGTCTGGTACGATAAGGGAGCGTACGCCGAGCACCGTGCGCTCGCGGCGGCCACGCTCGCCGACGCCAACCTTGCGCCGCCCCCCGTCGCCGCCGACGGGCCCCCACGAACCCGCGCCGACTACGAGGTCGCGCTCACCGCCGCAGCACTCGCCTTCGCCGAAGCGCCGCCGACCGCGGCGCCACCCGGCGCGCAGGCGTTGTTCGCAGCCCTCGCCGACGCGGTCGCCGACGCCACGCCCGTCGCCATGGCGATGCCGTTTGGCCGGCAAACCTACGGCATCGAGCGCTACGCCGCGATTGCCGACGATGGCGATTGGCCAACCGTCGCCGACGGGCCGACGCTGGAACCCGGCACCGCCGATGCTCGGGTGCCGGACCTCCGCCGGCGCCTCGCCATCAGCGGCGACTATGTGGGTGCACCGGGAGAGGACGAGCTGTTCGATGCCGAACTCGTCGCGGCCGTCGAGCGGTTCCAGCGACGCCACGGGCTTGCGGTCGACGGCGAGGTCGGCCCGGCGACACGGCGAGCGCTCAACGTTTCGGCTGCGGCGCGGCTCGCGCAGCTCCGCCGCAGCGCCGCCCGGCTCGACGCCCTCGAGCCACGCTTCGGCGAGCGCTACGTCGTCGTCAACCTACCGGCGTTCGAGCTCCGCTACGTCCGCGACGGCCGCGTCGCCCACGGCACCGATGTGATCATCGGCAGCCGCGACGACCAGACGATCGAGTTTTCGGACGAGATCGACCACGTCGTCTTCAACCCGTATTGGCACGTGCCGGCGAGCATCGCCGCGGAGGAGATCATCCCCGACTTGCGCGCGGACGCGGCACGAATGGAGCAGCGCGGCTTCCAGGTGGTCGATGCGAACGGCACCACGCTCGCACCGACCGCCGTCGACTGGAACACGGTGTCAGCGCAAGACCTGCCGTACCGGTTCCGCCAGGGGCCCGGTGCCGGTAATGCGCTGGGCGAGGTGAAGTTCATGTTCCCGAACCGTCACGCAATCTACCTGCACGACACGCCGTCCAAGTCGCTCTTCGCGCGGCCGATGCGCGCGCTAAGCCACGGCTGCATCCGCGTCCGCGACCCGCTCCTGCTTGCCGAGCGTCTGTTGGAGCCGGAAGGATTCGACCGGGACGCGATCGACGGTTGGGTGGAGACGCGCCGCAACCACCATGTCTATCTCGACCAGCCGGTGCCGGTGCACCTCGTCTACGTAACGTCCTGGGTCGATGCGGACGGCTTGGTTCACTTCCGCGACGACGTCTACGCCCGTGATCACGCCTACGCCGACGCATCTTGAGGCGTGCAGCGACGGCCGTTCGGCGCCGCTGCGGTTCGGCGTCGAACGAAGCTGAAGGGTCCTGAGCGATGGGTGAGCCGAAGCGGGGCGTCGCCGTGCTCGGGATCTTCGCCGCCGATGCGGCGTTCAGAGCACCGCGCCAACCGGCCCTCGGCGAGACCGTGCTGGGTACCGGCTTCGCGCTCGGCCCCGGCGGCAAGGGATCGAACCAGGCCGTTGCCTGCGCCCGGCTCGGTGCGTCGGTGACCTTCGTGTCGAAAGTCGGCGACGACCCCTTTGCCGATCTAGCCTTCGCGGTTTGGCGCGACGCCGGCGTCACGGCGGCGGTGCTTCGGGATCCCACGATCGGCACGGGCGCCGCGGCAATCTTCGTCGACGAGGTCGGCGGCGACAACGCGATCATCGTCTGGCCCGGCGCTGGCGGATCGCTGACAACGACCGACGTTGAGGGGGCAGCCGCGACCATCGCCTCGGCACGGGTCTTCATGACCCAGCTCGAGCAGCCGCTCGGCGCAGCCGTCCGGGCCCTCAAGATCGCTCGCGACGCCGGAACCTTGACCATCCTGAACCCGGCCCCGGCAGCGCGACTGGACGACACCGTACTCCGCCTCGTCGACGTGATCACGCCGAACGAGACCGAGGCAAGCGCGCTGCCCGGGATTGCTGTCCGCGACATGGCAAGCGCCAATGTTGCCGCCGACCAGCTGCTCGAGCGCGGCGCCCGCGCCGTCGTGCTGACGCTCGGCGAGCACGGTGCGCTGGTTCGCTCCACGGACGTGTCCGCGCACCTGCCCGCGGTCTCCGCCGGGCCGGTCGTCGACACCACCGGCGCGGGCGACGCTTTCAATGGCGGCTTGGCGACCGCTCTGGCCGAGGGGGCAGGCTTGGCATCGGCCGCCCAGTTCGCTGTGGCGGTAGCGGGGTTGTCGGTCACGCGGCTCGGTGCGGCTGCGTCCATGCCGCGGCGCCACGAGGTGGATGCGCTCACGCCGCCGCAGCGACCCTGATCGCGCCACGCGCGGCAACCCGAGACGTCTTGCCGCGTCGCAAGGGCGCGGCCGCCTCCCCAAGCCTAGGGAAGTTGGTTTGGGAGAATCGCCCGTGAGAACGCTGGGTCACGTACGGATTGTGCTTTGGAGCGCCGTGATTGTCGCCCTCGTCGGCGTCGGTGCCGCAACGGCGTGGCGAGCCTGGATGCCGGCGAGCGAGGCTGGCTCAGGCGAGGCCCTCGTCGGCGGGCCGTTCGAGCTGATCAACGGGACCGGGGAGACCGTCACCGAAGCCGACTTCGCAGGGAAGCCGTTCGCGATCTTCTTCGGTTTCACCTATTGCCCCGACGTCTGTCCGACGTCGCTTTTCGATATGGCCGGCTGGATCGATGCCCTCGGCGAGGACGCCGACGAGATGCGATTTGCGTTCGTCACCGTCGACCCGGAGCGCGACACGCCCGAGGTGATGACGGCCTATGTCGGGTCTTTCAGCGATCGGATCGTTCCGCTCACGGGTAACGCCGAGCAGATCGCCGCTGTTGTCGAGACCTATCGCGTGTACGCGCGGAAGGTGCCCCTCGAGGGGGGTGACTACACGATGGACCATAGCGCCTTCGTCTATCTGATGGGCGACGACGGTCGCTACCGCTCGCACATCACCTACGGCGAAGCGCCCGATCGGGCTGTCGCCAGGCTCCGCGAGCTGATCGCCGACGCCGCCTGATCCCTAGCGGCCGCTGGATCCAGGTGCAGGAGCGCCCGGAGTTCCGCCGGCGCGGCGACGAGGTCGGCCAGGGTGTAGCCGTCGAGTACGAGGAAGAACGCCGCCAGGGCGCGCTGCAGCGCTTGGCTGAACCGGCACGATGGCGCGAGGGGACAGCTGTTCGTCGCGGCGTCGAAGCACTCGGCAAGGTTGAGCGTTCCTTCCGTCGCTCGAACGACCTCACCGACGACAATGGTGGTCGCGGGCCGCGCCAGCCGCAGGCCACCGCCGCGTCCCCGCAGCGTCGTCAGGTAGCCGTGCGCCGCGAGTTGCTGCGCCACCTTGGTCAAATGATTCTCGGAAATCCCGTAGGCGTTGGCAATCGTGCTGGTTCGAGCAACACGCCCCTCGTTCAGGGCGCAGTACATCAACACTCGCAGCGCATAGTTGGTGAACTGATTGATCTGCATGGCCCCATCCCGAGGCGCCGAGCACGCGACGCCGAAGTTCCTGGAGTGTGTCCAATGCCAGCGGCTCGATTGGGATCGACGTCCTCGATCGCATCGAGTTCGTTCGCCCAACCGCACTGGGTTTGAACGTTAAGGTTGAAATCCGTCAATAGCGTTCGCGTTTTTAGGACCAAAGACGCAGCGCTGCGGGGTCGGCACCGCTTCATCGCAGCGTTGCGCCAGCATCCGGAACCAAACGCCGCCCGCGGTGATGCGCCATGGGCCACCCGGCCGGCGGCTCAGGGCAGCTCCGGGTCGACCAACAATGGCGTGGCCAAGGGGTGCCACTCGGTGTCCGAAGGCCCACCGTCCTCGTGGACAAGCATGAGGAAGCGGCACGGCACAAGCGACAAGAGCGGGTGATGCCAGACGCCGGGGGCGTAGGCGACACCGCGCGCTCCGTCGCACAGGAAAGCCCGCGCCAGCGCCGAAAGCGGTCGTCCCTCGGCGGACGGCGCGACGATCACGAGAAACCGCGCCGCCATCCCGAGCGGCGCGAAGATCTGGGTCGAGAAAGGATGCCGCTCGAAGCGGTCGATCGTCGTTGGCACCGACGACGCGGGCGCGCGGATCAGGGCCACGTTGGCTGCGAGCCCGCCGCGCAGGTCATCGAGCTCGACCACGCGGTCGCGCCGCTCCGCCGCTTCGCCGGACGGCAGGTCGAGGATACGCCCAAACGGCTCGAAGGCATCCTGCGTCAGCGGGACGATCCGCAGCGCCGTCGGCTGCATGCTCATCAGGCTGCGACCTCCGCCATTACCCCGGCACATGGTAAGGCGCAGCCATGCCGGCGTACACCGCGGGCGGGCGCTACCGCACGAGGCGCAGGCCGTCCTTGTCGACGAGCCGGGCGGCCGGGGCGACGACTGACGGATCCGGCGCAATGACCGACGGGTCGCGCGCCTCGTAGGGCACCGCATGCAGCACGTGCGTCAGCGCGCCCAAGCGCGCCCGGCGCTTCTCGTTGCCGTTGATCACGGTCCAGGGCGCGACATCGCTGTCGCTGAACATGACCATGTCGGCGACGGCGTCCGTGTACTCCTCGAAGCGCTCGATCGCCGCCTCGTCGACCGGGCTCAGCTTCCACTGCTTGAGCGGATCCTTGCGGCGATCCTTGAACCGCTTCGCTTGCTCTTCCTTGCCAACGGTAAACCAGAGCTTGATCAGGTGAATACCGTCTTCAACCAGCATGCGCTCGAAGGGTGAGACCTGCTCGGTGAAGCGTTCGTACTCCGCCGTCGTGCAGAACCCCATGACCCGCTCGACGACGGCGCGGTTGTACCAGGAGCGATCGAAGAAGCAGATCTCGCCGCCGCTCGGCAGCTCGGAGACATAGCGTTGAAAGTACCACTGGGTGCGCTCGACGTCGGACGGCTTCGCCAGCGCAATCACGCGCGCGCCGCGAGGGTTTAGGTTCTCGGTGAAGCGGCGGATAGCGCCGCCCTTGCCGGCCGCATCGCGCCCTTCGAAGAGCACGCAGACCCGAGCACCCTCAGTCTTCACCCAACGCTGGAGCTTCAGCAGCTCAATCTGAAGCCGCTGCAGCTGCGCCGCGTACGGCTTCGCCTTCAACTTGTCCGGGTACGTGCCTTCTCCCGCAAGGATTGCGGCCCGAAGCCGGGTGTGTGCCTGGTCGAGCGCAGTCGTGGTCATGTGCCCCCCATTTCTGCATGACGTTGACCGCAAAGTGTGGCACTTATTCACACTAATGTCAGCTGGGTCGTGGTGCTGGCGACTCAGAACGAGAAGACGAAAAACATGCAACTGACGCAATTCAGCAACTACGCCGTTCGCACGCTGATGTACTGCGCGTTAAGGCCCGATGGCCTCTGCCGCGTGCGCGATGTGGCGGAGGCATACCATGTTTCCGAGCATCACCTGATGAAAGTGGTGCAGATGCTCGGTCACATCGGTGTCATCGAGACCGTGCGTGGTCGAGGCGGCGGCATCCGCTTGGCTCGTGGCCCTCACGATATTGTGATCGGCGATGTCGTCCGCGCAACGGAGGGTAAGCTGCATCTCGTTGAGTGCTTCGATATCGAGACCTCCACCTGTCCCCTAACGCCGGTCTGCCGGTTCCAGGCGGCTCTGCGACGCGCGCTCGAGGCCTTCTTCCTCGTTCTCGACGGCTATACGCTCGCCGATTTCGTCGCCCAGCCCGAGCCGATGCTGACGCTATTGCGAGTGGATGCTGCCGAAAATCGGAGCACTGTCCCCATCTGATCCGCGAAACGCGCCCTGCATACCCGGGATCTCCGGGATGAAGCGGCCGTTTCGGACGTCGATAAAAAACGCTAGCTGAACTTTAAGCGCAGGCCGGCATTGTTCGGCCTGACTGAACGGAGGACAAATTTGGCTCGTGTTCTGGACGCGCCGGGCGCGGCCCCGGCGTCGCCGGTCGTCGTGCGCGCTCTCGCGGGGCGGCGATCCCTGTTCTTCTCGCTGGTCCTGGCCACCATGACCGGTCTGCTGGCTACGCTGACAACCATTCTCGGTGGCAACGGTCTGTCCGTTGTCGACATTCTCATGATCGTGGCGGTGGGCCTGACACTGCCTTGGACCGTCATCGGTTTCTGGAACGCGGTAATCGGCTTCCTGATCCTCCGACTGACGCGCGATCCGTTGGCGCTCGTCGCGCCTCTCGACGGCTTGGCGCCGTCGCGCGACACGCCCGTCACGCGCAACGCCATCGTCGTCCCGGTCTACAACGAGGATCCCAATCTCGTTCTTCGCCATCTCGAGGCGACGATCGACGACCTAGAGCGGACGGGCGGCCTCGAAGGCTTCGAGATCTTCCTCCTCAGCGACACGCAGCTACCCGAACTCATCGCCGCGGAGCAGGAAGCAGTCGCCGCCTTTCGCCATAGCTGCCGCTACAATGGCCGCTTCCACTACCGACGCCGGCTCAAGAACACCGCCTACAAAACCGGCAACCTCTGGGAGTTCATTGACCGGCACGGCGACCGATTCGACCACATGCTGGTCCTCGATGCAGACAGCGTCATGAGCGGTCCGGCGATCCGCCGGCTCGTCCGCGGCATGGAGGCCAACCCGCGCCTCGGCATCCTCCAGTCGCTGATCACGGCCCTGCCGACCGAGTCCGCCTTCGCCCGGATGTTCCAGTTCGGCATGCGTCACGGCATGCGCAGCTACACGACGGGCAGCGCCTGGTGGCAGGGGCCGCACGGGCCCTATTGGGGCCACAATGCCATCGTCCGCCTCAGCGCCTTTCGCGCGCACTGCCGACTACCCGACCTGCCTGGACGGGCGCCTTGGGGCGGCCTCGTCTTGAGCCACGACATGGTCGAGGCCGTTTTGATGCAGCGGGCGGGCTACGAGGTCCGCGTCTTGCCTGACGAGTTCGGCAGCCACGAGCTGAACCCCCCTTGCCTGCCCGAGTTCGTCCGCCGCAGCCTGCGCTGGTGTCAAGGCAATCTGCAGTACGTGCGCCTCGTCGGCCAGCCGGGCTGGCACCCGATGGGCCGCCTCCAACTGGTCCTCGCGATCTTGATGTACGTGCAGGCGCCCGCGTGGCTGGCCTTCCTCACGTTCGGCTTCCTGCAGGGCGTGTTCGGCTTGACCGGCGGCACGATCGCCGCCGATCCCTGGGCGGCGCCACCGCTAGCGCTTGGGATCGGCCTTTTCGTCACGATGATGCTGATGACGTTCGCGCCGAAGATCGCTGGCGTCGCGGATGCGCTCTGCGACGCCGCTCGCCGGCGCAGCTACGGCGGCCCCCTGCCGCTACTGAGCGCCGGTCTGGCGGAGATCATTCACGGCATGCTGCTCGCGCCCATCATGGCGCTCAGCGAGACCTTCTTCATCGGCAAGCTGCTCACGGGCCGCGGTCTCGCTTGGAAGGCGCAAGCGCGGAACGGTCGGGGTGTGCCGATCCTCGAGGCGGCTTACCGGTTCTGGCCGCAGACGCTGGGTGGCGTCGTCATGTTCGGCGCCTTCGCCCTTTGGGCGCCCGGTTTGATCCTATGGATCGTTCCCGTGGTCGTCGGACCGCTGCTCGCCATTCCGTTCGCGTGGCTGACCACGCGCCGATGGCTTGGGCGAGCGCTCGCGGACTTGCAGTTCGCGGCCGTGCCCGAGGAGCTGGCGCCGCCGCCGGAGGTCCGCGCAGCCGTGCCGTGGGTCGCACACCGGCCGTCGTCGGCCCACGGCGCAGCGCGCCTCGCGCACGCGACCGCCGCGGTCGCGTCGGCGTCCGATCGGCAGCTGTGATCGCCGAACCGTAAGCTCAGTCGCCGGCGCCCGCCGCGAGCGCGGGCTTCGGCGGCGTTTGCTGGCTACCCTCGAGCTTATGACGTGCGCGGCGCCAGGGCTCGGACTTGTAGTAGGCACAAATGTGCGCGACGGCGATCATCAGGGCGAAGCCGCCCAGGTTGGCGATCGGCACGGTGGTAGCGGTGCGTCCGAACACGTCGAGGAAGACGCCTCCCGCCCAGGACAACGGAATGGTCGACAGGAACACTGGCAGTGTCTGCTGCCCGACCGTCACGATCGGCTCAAAGCCGCGCCACCGGGCGAACTCGGGGAATTGCGCGAAGAACGCGAGGGCCAGGAACGCCGTCGCCAGCATATGGATGTAGCGCAGCGGGCCGAAATCGGTCTTTTCGACCAGCCAGTGGTGGTCATGGAAGACGGCATGGATCGCCGGCACCGCATCACGGATGGGATTGTAGTCAAAGATGAACAATACGATCATGATCGCGCCAGCGAACGTCAACCAAGGCCAAGTGAAGGCGGGGCAGTGCAGCCAGCCGCGACCGAACGCAAAGCCCGTGAAAAAGAGCAGTTGCCACGTGAACGGATTGAAAAACCAGGGGCGTTCCGACCACCATTCCGCTGGCAGATTCCAGTCAAAGGCGCGCGCAGCTAAGTAGAGCATCGGCGGAAATGCGAGCGCCAGCCACGGATTAAGCTTGTGCAAGCCCATGATCACCGGGATCATTGCCAGCACAACCATATACATAGGCAAAATATCGAAGTAATTTGGAACGTATGTTAACGTTAGAAGGTGTACCAATCCGATATCAGGCGAATTAAAGAAATGCTGTAGGTTCAGCGCGCGCACATAATCACGACCGCCGATCAAATCGGTGGCGAGAACACAGAGCGCTGCGACGAGGACGAAGACGGCGATCTGGGCCCAATAAAGCTGCCATAGGCGAAAACCGATGCGGGAGGTGCCCATCAGCCAACTGCGTTGCTCGAAGACCCGGCCGAAGGCGAGCGCCGAGGCGAAGCCGGAGCAAAACACGAACCATTCGGCGGCATCGGTCGGCCCATAGGCGCGTGGGATGTACGCGGCCCAGGCGTTGCCCCACATGTGCGACATGAAGATGATGAACATCGCCAAGCCGCGGGCGAAGTCGAGGCGCACGTCGCGCAGCGAGGTCGGTTGCATAGGCCTTGTCCTAAGAGCTTCGAGCAGGCGAGGGTTGCGC
Source organism: uncultured Geminicoccaceae bacterium (assembly GCA_964445185.1). Classification (GTDB taxonomy): domain Bacteria; phylum Pseudomonadota; class Alphaproteobacteria; order Geminicoccales; family Geminicoccaceae; genus JAAAPF01. The sequence goes on along the minus strand of CAYUKE010000005.1, from coordinate 7,638 downwards.
ACGAGGCGCAAAGGGGCTCGACCGTGACCATTCTCGACTGGACGTCGCGTAAGACTACCGACATCACTTCACATGTCGACGAGCAGACGTTGGCGGTCCTGCCGATCGCGGCGACCGAGCAGCATGGCCCGCACCTGCCGCTCGGCACCGATACGCTCATCCTTGAGGGTCTGCTCGAACGTCTGCGTGGTCGCCGTCTGCAAGCGGGGCGTGCCCTGCTGCTGCCGGCGCTGCCACTCGGCTTCAGCCCCGAGCATCGCGCGTTTCCCGGCACGCTCTCCGTCTCCGCGCCGACCCTGCTGGCACTCTGGTGCGAGATCGGACAAACGGTCGCGGAGGCCGGCATCCGCCGACTGCTGATCCTCAACACGCACGGCGGGAACTCCGCGCTCGCCCAAGTCGCGACCATGCGCCTGAGGGATGAAGCCGGATTGCTCGCCGGCGTGTTGACGACGCACGGTCTGGGCGCGCCCGCTGGCATGATGACGGCCACGGAGAGCCGGTTCGGTATTCATGCCGGGCACGCCGCGCCCGCGCTGGTTCGAGCGCTGGCCCCAGATCAGGTCGCCGAGGACCACGTCGCCAATTTCGCTTCGACCGACGCGGCGTTGTCCACCGAGCATGTCGCCTTCACCGCTGGCAAGCTCCGTCTCGGCTGGCACAGCGAGGATCTGAATGTCACGGGCGCGATTGGCGACGCGGCCGCGGCGAAGCCCGGCGACGGCGAGGCCCTGCTTCAGTTCCTCACCGACCACATCGTCCGGGCGATGTCTGACTTCATCGCTTGGCCGCTGCCCCCCGAGGGCCGCCCGCCGCCGGGCGCGGACCTACTCGCCGACGGCGTGTAGGTATCCCGTCTTCTCGACGCGGGCACTGATGTAGCGCTCGTTGTGCGGGTTGAGCGTCGCCTTTAGGGGCACGCGCTCGACGACCTCGACGCCGCAATGGCTGAGCCGCGCGATCTTGTCCGGGTTGTTGGTGAGCAGGCGGACACGGCGGTGACCAAGATCTTCGAGCATCCGCGCGGCGATCGCGAACTCGCGCTCGTCGGCCGCGAAGCCGAGGGCTTCGTTGGCTTCGAGGGTATCGAGACCACCGTTCTGGAGATGATAGGCGCGCAGCTTGTTGGCGATCCCGATCCCCCGCCCCTCCTGGGCGAGGTAGCAGATGACGCCACCACCGGCATCGCTCATTTGGGCGATCGCGGTGTCGAGCTGCTCGCCGCAGTCGCAGCGGAGGCTGCGGAAGATGTCGCCGGTGAGGCACGCCGAGTGGAGGCGGACCAGCGGCGCGTCGGCCCGGCCAGCGTCGCCAATGACGACCGCGACATGGTCGGCGAACGAATCCCGGCTGCGGTAGGCGACGAACCGCACATCGTCGCTCGCTGGCAACGGCACTGGTGCTTCGGCCAGGCGGCGCACCTCGCGCGCGTTGGCATTGCGGAACTCGGCAGTCGAGGCCGCGCTCGTCGCGAGAACGGTACCCCGATCGAGAAGACCCAAGAAGGCGGCCGCGGTATCCGGGCCGGAGCGGAAGCCGAGCAGAGCTGGCACCGTCTCGGCGAGCCGCGCGAGCGAGAACGCTGCCTCCGCCGCGGCGTCGCCGAGCAGCGGGCGGGCACGCCCCTCGGCGAGCGCCAGATCCTGCGCCGTTGGCTTGCCGCAACCCAGCCGGTCCACGGCGCCGTTCGACACGTCGGCGGCTAGCGGCAGGGCGAGCGCAGTTCCGCCGAGGCCCAAACTTCGGGTGCGATATCGATTGAGCAGGAGGGTAACTGAGCCCGGCGCGAGCGTGTCGAGCAGATGGCGCGTCCGTTCGCCGCTCGGCTCGACGCCGCCGACGAGCCATGAACCGACCTCGTCTTTGACGATGACCAGGCGCCCCTGCCGCAGCTCGAAGACGCTGCGCTCGACGCTGACCAACCGGAAGTCCTCAAAGAACATTCGACGAACCTCTCACGAACTCAGTTTTTTTTGACGGTGTAACTAACTAGACGTGCAAGCCGAGCACACCATCCCGCGTGTTTGCCGCGGCACCTCAAGGAGACCACGCCATCGGCAGCGACGCGGCCGACATGGAGTGGCGGCAGCTGCTAGCGCTGCGTGCCGCCGGAGCGACAGCATCCCCCCCGCAACGACATGTCGGCACATCCCCCCTCTGGCAGCTCTTCGGCGACCTGGCCACGACACCGAGCAACGCCTCCTTCGTGGTCGCTCATCTGGGCCAAAGCCTCGATGGACGCATTGCGACGGAAGACGGCCACTCACAGTATATTGGCTGTCATGAGAGCCTCGTCCACCTGCATCGCCTGCGTGCCCTTGTCGATGCCGTCATCGTCGGCGTGGGCACGGTGGTCGCGGATCAGCCACGGCTGACGACCCGCCTGGTCGAGGGCCCCAACCCGACGCGCGTCGTGCTCGACCCCCAGGCACGCCTGCCAGCCGCCGCGTCGATCGCATCGGATGGGGCGGCACCGACCATTGTCGTTCACGGTGCGAACGCGCTGCCGAGCCTGCCTGCGCACGTCGCCACCGTTGCGGTCCCGACCACGAGCGCCGGCCTGCTGCCGCCGAAAGCGGTCCTCGATGCTCTCGCGGAGCGAGGCCTCAGCCGCATCCTCGTCGAGGGTGGCGGCCGGACGGTCTCCAGCTTCGTTGCCGCCGGCGCGGTTGATCGCTTGCAATTCGCCGTAGCGCCGCTGCTGATCGGCTCGGGTCGGCAAGCTCTGACGCTCCCACCGGTCGAAACGTTGGACGACGCCCTCCGACCGCCGTGCCGCCGTTTCGATCTGGGCGTCGACACGTTGTTCGAGTTCACGCTTGGCTAGCACGGCGCCGGCGCGCCGCAGCACCGCCCAAAGACCTAGCGGGGCGGTCGCGCGAAGAGGTCGAGATGGCCAACCGAGAGCCGACTGACGCCTGCAGCCAGCGCCTCGCGGCGAAACCCCGCCCAGACGTCGACCTCGGCCGGCGCTAGATCCGTTTCGCTGAGCGCCACCAGGAAGCCATCAAGGTAGGCGGTCTGCAGCCGCGTGTCGGCGATCGCCTCCCAGTCGCCGGGAGCGGTGACCACCTCCCATCCGCGCTCGTTCAGCAGCGCCGCGAGCTGCGACGGCGCGCGCGGCCCCAGGGCACCGCCGAAGCCCTTGTCGCGGGATTGATGCGTGGCGTACGCGCGCGCCATCGTTGCGTCGGCGCTGTGCGCCGGCTGCCAGCCAATACGTCCGTCGACGCTTCCCGTTATCAGCAGCGCTGCGCCGGTGGCCTCGGCAGCTTGCGCCAACCGATCCAGCCAGCCCACGCTGACCAGATCAATTAGGGCGGCGGCGGCGACGAGATCGGCGCCGGCGATGCCCGCGGCGAGGGCGTCGGACCGGAGATCGAGCTGACGCAACTCGGCCGGCGTGTCGCCGAGTTGCGCCGCCGCGGCATCCAACAGCGTCGCATCCTGGTCGATCAGGCGCCAGCGCGTGTCGGTCGGGACGCGACCCTGAAGATAACGGAAGTTGGATCCGCGACCGCAAGCGAGGTCGACCAACAAAGGAAAGGCCCGAGCGCTGAGAAAGGTGGTCGCCGCCGCCGTGATGGCCGGCGCGCGGCTCGCGTGATCGTGCGGCTCGCGCAGCGCCAGCCAGTCGTCGCTGAAGCTCAGGCTCATGCGACGATCGCGTCGACAACGGCGGCGAAGCGCCGCGCCGCGGTGGCCCAATCCTGCTGCCCGGCGCGCGCGTCGCGGGCAGCGCGGGCAAGGGAGCGCCGCGCGGCAGGCGCGTCGAGCATCTCCGCGAGCTCGCGGGCGAGCCCGGTCACGTCACCTGGCCCGACGAGACGGGCGGCGGCGGGCGGCACGGTCTGCGCCGTCGCGCCGCCGGCGGTGGCGACGATCGGCAGACCCGACGCGATCGCCTCCGCGAAGACCATCCCGTACCCTTCGTAGTGCGAGGCCAGGACGAACAGGTCGGCGCTGGCATAGAGCGCGTCGAGGTGGCGCAACGGCACGTTGCCATGCAGTTCGATGCGCCCGCCAAACGACGCTGCCCGCTCCCGGACCCGTGCCTCATAGTCAGGGTGCAAGCCGGTGGTGCCGACACAGATCAAGCGCCAATGCCGATCACGCAGCCGCTCCAGGGCGTCGAGCAGAACGTCGTGGCCCTTGCGCGGCACGTAGCTGGCAACGCAGAGCAGCTTCGGCACACCGTCGCTGCCGCGACTGATCGGTCGCCGGTCCACACCGGGCTCGACGACATGTACGCGCTGCGGCGCCACGCCGTAGGCGTCCAAGCGATGCGCCGTGAATGGACTGGTGACAACGACGCCCCGCGCCGCGGCGAGCGCCAGCATCTCGCCGTCGCGCAGCCGCTCGGCCGTGGCGCGGTCGAGACCTGTTTCATCGGCGAGCGGATGGTGGACGAGCGCGATCAAGCATCGCCGGTCGCGGAAGGATGGCGCGACGTGACCCATGGCGCCGAAGGCGAGCCCGTCGATCACGATCGGCGTCGACGCGTCCTGGCCTTCGAGCCACCGACCAGTTGCTTCCAGATCAGCTTCTGAGGGGGCCGGAAAGCTCGACGCCAGGGGCTCGACGGTGACCGTCCAGCCGAGCCGCCGTAGCCCGGCGACGATGCGACGGTCGTAGATATAGCCCCCAGTTGCGAGGTCGAGCGGCGCCGGCGCGGCGAAGACGAGCGATCTCATTGGCTCGCGAGCGCGCCCTCGAAGCTCGCCCAGGCGACGTGGCTCTCGTGAAGGGTCACCTTGAGCCGTTGGAGGCCCTCGGCATGCGCGCCGAGTTCACCCGCGGCGATCCGCGCGGCGATCCGCTCGAAGATGACGCCGGCCAGATACTCGGTCGTCGTGTTGTGCCCGACGAAGGCGGGCTCCTCGTCGAGGTTCTTGAAGTTGAGTTCGGCCAGCGTCGCCTGCAGCGCTGCCAGCGCCCGACCGATATCGACGACGATGCCGTCCGGGTCCAACGCCGGCCGGCAGAACTCGACGTCGACCATGTAGGTGGCGCCGTGGAGGCTCTGCGCCGGCCCGAACACCTCGCCCTGGAAGCTGTGCGCGATCATGAAGTGATCGCGAACGGTGACGCTGTACACCCGGATGTCCTCTATCGTTTGTCGGTGTCATAGGTGATTCGTGCACACAACACGCGGCGTTTGCCGGCGGCAAGGTCTTGCATGAACGCAGGTAGGTCGCAGAGCGGCAACTCGGCATCGACCAGGGCGTCGAGACGCGGGTCATCGAGAAGCGCCAGCGCGGCTGCGAGACGTGCACCGTGGTCGAGCCGACCACGCATCGGTGGTGCGACGGCTCCCACTTGCGAGCTGATGATCTTGAGCCGCCGGCTATGGAATTTACCGCCAAGTGGCAGGCCGACGACCCGGTCACCGTACCAGCTCAGCTCAACGATGCGTCCTTCGAAGTCGAGCCGGTCCAAGGCCCAGACAAGTCCGTCCGGGTTGCCGCTGGCATGGACGACGAGGTCGAACGGGCCGGCGACGTCGAGATCGCCGAAATCGAGCGCCAGCGCGCCGGCCACGCCCGTGCGGTCCTCGTCTCGGTCGACGATGATCGGCCGATGGCCGTGGCGGCGTAGCAGATAGGCGACGAGAAGACCGACGACGCCGGCACCAACGACGGCGATCCGCTCGCCCGCCAGCGGCGCCGCATCCCACACCGCATTGAGCGCGGTCTCCATGTTGGCGCCAAGCACTGCTCGCGCGTCCGGCACCTCTTCGGGCAGCGGCACCGCCATTCTGGCCGGCGCCACAAAGAAATCCTGATGCGGATGCAGGCAGAAGACGCGCTTACCGAGGAGCGCTGCGGCGCCAGCTTCGACCCGACCGACCGCGGCGTAGCCGTACTTCACCGGCGCGGGGAATGTCCCCTCCTGCAATGGGGCGCGCATCCGTTCCCATTCGGTCGCAGGGACGCGACCTTCGAACACGAGCCGTTCCGTGCCGGCGCTGACGGCGGTGCCAAAAGTACGCACGCGCACCTCGTCCGCGCCGGGATCCCGAAGCGTGCTGCAGCGGATTCCACCCTGCCCCGGGGTCTCGATCCAGAAAGCTCGTGCAACGGTCATCGGCCCAACCTTGAAACGGCAGCGGCTGCGGTCACCTCTAAGGCGTCAGAAATGGAGGGCGCCTTGCAAGACGTTATCGCTCGTTTCGTTGCCGCGACGGCGCTCGTCGTCGCGACCGCCGCGTCGGCCAAGGCCGAGTTCCGAACGTTCGTGCTCGATCCGGAACACACCTCGATCGGCTTCCTCGTCCACCACATCGGCTACGCCGACACGCTCGGGCTGTTCACCGAGGTCGAGGGCACGTTTGCTTTCGATGAGACGGCACCAGCGGTCAAGGACGTCGAGGTGCGCGTGCAGGCGGCAAGCGTGTTCTCGAACAGCGACGCCCGCGATGGCCACGCTCGCGGGGCTGACTTCCTCGATGCTGCCGATCATCCGGACATCGTTTTCGTCGGCAAGGAGGCGGTGGCGACAAGCGAGACGACCGGCACCATCACCGGTGATCTGACGCTGCGCGGCGTCACCCAAGAGGTCACCTTCGACCTGACACTCAACAAGGCTGCCGACTATCCGTTCGATCCGCGTGGCGGTGATACCCCGCCCTACGTCGTCGGGGTCAGCGCCCGCGGCACGATCGATCGCGGCGACTTCGGCATGACCTACGCCATCGAGCCCGGCTGGGTTGGTGCCGAGGTGGAGCTGATCATCGAGTTCGAGGCGATCCGCGAGGACGAAGGCTAGCGTCCGTTGTCCGCAGCGTTGAGCGCCATGGACGAGCCGCTCATCACTAGGACAAGCGCGTTGCCGGTGACTTCGATCCGCTTGGCGAAGCGCTGCGCCACGCAGTAACGCCGGCCGCGACAGTAGGCGAGCACGCAGGCCACCGCCTCGACCTCGCGCAGAGCGAGCGTGCGTTGACGCCCGTTGTCGTCTTCGAACTCTAGGCGCACCACATCGTCTGTCCGCGTCACGCCGACGATCCGCCCAGGTGGCACGTCCATCCCGCGGCTCTTGCCGTAGGCGTGCACCATCGCCTCGACCTCGCGGCGGCGGAAGGCGATGTAGCGGATCTCGTGCGCCAAGCTTCTTCTCCGCGCGCCAAGTGCGTCGGCTTAGATCCGCAGCGTGCAGGACGAGCGTTGCTTGACGGTTAACCCTCAGCAGCTTGAGACCAATGAAGATGCTGCCGCCAGTCGCCACGATGCTCTCGGGTCCCGTTGCAACGCCGCCGCCGATACCGACCCGCCCGCCGCGACGCGACGGTGATATGGATTGGGAGGAAGCGCTGGATCGCCACCGCGACCGTCTCAGCCGCGAGCGGGCGGCGCGCGCCGAGCCATGGAACGTCGCGAGCTTGGAGGCAGCGGTTGCCGCGACGGTGTCCCGCCTGCTGACCCTGCAAGAACCGATGCTCGACCTCCTTGACGAAGGCCGCATCGGCGAAGACGACCCGGTCCGCGCCTGTGCACGCGTTTTCACCGGAACGACGCTCGAAACCGGCCTCGACGGACCCATCGAGTGGATCGCCGAGGCGGCGCCGCCTCGGCTCGACCCGCCGCCCGCGCTCCCCGATGCCCGTGTGGTCAGGCGGCGGTGGGTGGCCGCACAGAC
>CAYUKE010000004.1:0-27974 GCA_964445185.1 uncultured Geminicoccaceae bacterium | reverse complement strand
GCGCTCTCCGGGCGCGCGCTCGATCTTCGCGGGGAAGGAGCCGGCGCGACCGTGAGCGCGCCGGCCGAACGGCCGAGGATGTCGCAGCGTTTTGGATGCTGCTTCGCGGCTTCCGGATCGTCACGCGACGCTATCGCACGGCGGTTGGTGAGATCGACCTGATTTGCCGGCGCGGCCGGCTCGTGGTCTTCGTCGAGGTCAAGCGACGCGCCGATCACGCTGCGGCCGGCGCGGCCGTCACGCGCCAGCAGCGGGCGCGCATCGTTCGCGGCGCGGAGCAGTGGCTGCAGGCGCATGCGCCCGCGGAGGACGACACGCTCGTGCGCTTCGACGCGATCCTGGTGACACCGTGGGCGCTCCCGCGCCACGTGGTCGACGCGTGGCGGCCGGACCCGCCTAGGGTCTGATCCCGAAACCCCTGAGGACATCGCCGAGAGCATCCTCCAAGATGGTTTCGGTTGCGCCCTCCACGTCGCCTTGCCGGACCTGCTCTTCGGCAGCTCGCAGGGCGCCGGTGGCATCATCGAGCGAGCGTCTGGCCAGAGCTTCGGGGTCTGGACCAACCTGAAGCGCGGCGAACGGGCCCTCAATGCGGAGCGGAATCAAGAATCGCTGCAGATCGCCGACACCGGTGAGGGGGCCGGTCGCGGTCGGCGACAGCGTGTATCCCGGCACATGACTCCGGGCGATATCGACCCGCCCCGCGCCGTCGATCGCCAAGCCGGGTGTCTCAGCGCGCAGGTCGTCGTTGGCGACCACGCCGTCATCGATCTGGAAGGTGCCTTGAAGGCCAGCGAGCCTGACCGGCGCCCCGGGCTCGCCGCCAAGCATGAGCAGCGTTCGCACCGCCTCCAGCTCCGGCCGGCCGGCCAAACCGCTCAGGACCGCATCGTCGACCGAGAAGCTGCCGCTGCCGTCGAGCGCCGCGAGCAACCCGGCGCCGTCCGCACCGCTGGTCTGCACGTCGATCTGGAAGTCGGCGCGTCCGTCGATCATACGTGAGCCAACGAGGTCCGCGAGGAGCGGGCCGGTGCGCACGTCCTGCAAGCGAAGGCGCGGCTCGACCGCCAGTCCGGCCTCGTGGGGCGCTAGCGAGACGACGCCGGCAACGATGCCGTCATAGGTCTCCAGGCGCTCGACGGTCAGCGTCAAGCTGCTCGCATCGCCCATCACCGACGCCGCGCCGGCGCCGAGCCGAAGCGGCGGCACGGTAAGCGACGTCAGGGAAACCGCGAGGTCGAGGTCGACCGGCAGCGGTGTAAAGCGCAGTGGCGTGTCGGTGGGTGGGCCGGTGCGAGCTTGGCCCGACGCCGGCTCCGCTTCGCCCGAGCCAGCGGTGAAGGCGCCGACATCCACGTTGCCAAGGTCCACCCGGCCGCTGATCGCCGGTCGCTCTCCGGCGAGGGCGATATCAACGCGGCCGCTGCCGTCGAGGTCGTCGATGGCGAACGTCAGGGGGTCGATCATCGCCGATCCGGCGTCCGCCTGGAGGGACGCTTCGATGCTCAAGACCGTCGCCGGCAGATCGACGGCGTACCCGGCAAGCCAGCCCGCTGCCCTCGGCAGGTCGGCGACCGACATCGTCAGGGCACCTTCGATCGCCGGCTCGTCGGCGAGGACGACCTCGCCCTCGAAGGTAGCCTCCGCGTCGGGGCCGCGGGCGGTAAGCGCGACGGCGGCGGGGGCGCTCGCCAGCAGGGCCGCGACGTTGTCGACCGTGCCGCCGAGGTGGAACGTCTCCTCGTCGAGCACGCCGGCAAGCTCGATGTCCGCGGGCCCGGCGAGCGTCGCCATCGTCACCGAGCCGTCGATGTCGCCGATCGTGCGCTCGATGCCCGGCGCCTCGTCGCGCCACCGCACGGTCGAGTCCCTAAGCCGGACGTCGCCGAGGGTGATGTCGGTCACCCTTCCGTTGGTGCCGTCGGGGGTCGTCGGTGGCGCCGGCGCGCGGGTATCGTTGTTGGCAGACGGCTGTTCCCAGTTGCCTTGGCCGTCGGCTCGACGCTCCAGATCGACCTCCAAGCCGGTCACGACGAAGCGCGCTACCTCGACCCGCCGCGACAGCAGCGGCCAAAGCGCGAGCTCCGCGGCGATGTCGTCGGCGCGAGCGAGATGGGGCGCGGCGAAGCCCTGGGTGTTGGCGACGGTAACGTCGCCGAGGCTGAGCGCCGGCCGAGGCAGCAAGCGCACGACCGCATCGCCGGCCACAGTCACCTCTCGGCCGGTCGCCGCCTCCAGCTGGGTCACAATCGTCCGGTTAAGCCACGTCTGGGGCACGAGGCTAGGCAAAGCCAAAGCGGCTGCGCCGACGAGCACCACCAGCAGCAGCACGGTTGCGAGGATGAAGCGCATGTCGATCGCCCTTACCGCCGGCCAGCGACCTCGGCCTGCGCGAGGAGCTTCCGCGTCAATGTTGGTAGCGCGAGAGTATCGAACGCGTCGGGCGCGCACCAGATCGGTTCCCACGCAAGCGGTGGCGCGGCCGCGTTGAGGCGGCCGACCAGCACGTCGACGTTGAGGACCAGGTGCGTGAACACGTGGCGGACCCGGGATGGGGCAGATTGCCATTCGACAGGAGCCGGCGCGGCTGCCCGAACGGCTGCGTCATCGAGCGGCGCCTCGACCCAAGGTGTGGTCGGGAGTTCGATCATTCCGCCGAGCAGACCGTCTTCGGGTCGCCGCCGGAGGAGGACGGCGCCGTCCGGGCGCATGAGGTGGAAAGCGACGGCGTGACGCTGCGGCCGTACCGGCTTGGCCGCGCGGTGCGGAAGGACGTTTGCAAGGCCGGCTTGATGGGCGCCGCATCCGGCGCGCAGGGGACACGCCAGGCATGCGGGTTGCGCGGGTCGGCAAAGAGTCGCGCCGAGGTCCATGATGGCCTGCACAGTATCGCCTGGTCGCTCGACCGGGGCCAGGCGGGCAGCAAGCCTTCGGATCTCGGGCTTCGCTTGCGGCAGTGGGGTCTCGACCACGAACAGCCGCGCCAGCACGCGCTCAACGTTGCCGTCGACGGCGAGCACCGGACGATCGAAGGCAATCGCGGCGACGGCCGCGGCAGTGTAGGGCCCGATCCCCGGCAGACGAGCCAGTCGATCTGGGTCGTTCGGAACGCGGCCGCCGTAGTCGTCGCAGATCGCACGCGCGCAGGCGTGGAGGCCGCGGGCACGGCGGTAGTAGCCGAGGCCCTGCCAAGCATGCAGGACCGCGTCGAGCTCTGCCGCGGCCAGGTCCGTAAGCGTGGGAAAGCGGCGGAGGAAGGGCTCGAAACGTGCCAGCACGGTGGCGACCGTGGTCTGCTGAAGCATGACCTCGCTCACCAGAACGTGGTACGGATCCGTTGAACGTCCGGGTGGAGCCCGCCACGGTAGATCGCGTCTTGCGCGGTCGTACCATGCGAGCAGGGGCGGCCACACGCGCCGCGCGTCCGTGGACGGGGGAGACGGTTTGGAAGAGAAGGCGGGCGTCGACATCGAACGGCAGCGTAGGTCGAGCGGCACCGCGCGCAAGGCGGAGCCGCGGCGGTTGGCGCGGCCGGCGCCGGCGGCGGAGCTGCTTGCCCGCGTCCTGGACCCAGCCACGCGCCGGCAAGGCTTCGCGGACGTCAGAGTAGTCACCGAATGGGCCGCGATCGTTGGCGAGGAGTGGGCGAGCCAGACCGCACCCCTGCAGCTCGATCGTCGAACTCGGACGCTGGCGATCCGCGTCGAGCCGACCGCCGCACTGTTGGTGCAGCACGACGAGCCGAAGCTGCTGGAGCGCATCAACACCTTCTTCGGCACGACGGTCGCGGTGCGGCTGCGTCTACGTCAGGGCCCGGTCGCCCGCCCCGCGCAGCAGGCGCCACGCCCGCCGCTGGCCGCAGAGGAGATCGCCGCGGTCGACGCGACCGTCGCCGCTGTGAGCTACGCGGGATTGCGCGATGCCCTGCGCGATTTGGGCTGCGCGATCCGCCGCAACCACAAGCTCTCGGATTGAGCGTCAACTGCCGGCCCCTTGAGGCGCGGCAACGCAATCTTTAGATGCGAGCCGTCAACGAGGAGATACGCGTGCCAACTCGCCGCCAGGTCGTCAGCGCAACCGCCGTCGCTTTCGCTCCGTTCGTGAGCGCGCCATCGCCGGCGCACGCGCAAGCGACGGCCCCGTTTGTGATCAAGGTGCTCGGGGACCCAACCGCGCCGGTCGAGATCCGCGAGTATTCTTCGTTGACCTGTCCGCACTGCGCCCGGTGGCACGCGGAGACGCTGCCAGAGCTCAAGTCGTCCTACATCGACACCGGAAAGGCCAAGCTGGTGTTCCGCGATTTCCCGCTCAACCTGCAATCCTGGTTGGCGGCCGCTGTCGCGCACTGCGCCGGACCGGAGCGGTTCTTCGATTTCCTCCAGGTGCTTTTCGAAGAGCAGCCGCGCTGGGCTGCCGCACCGACGACCCGTGCCGCCCGCAGCCGGCTGGAGACAAGCGGCCTGCCGCAGATGTGGATCGACGCGGGCCGTAACGCCCAGGAGGTCGAGAGCCTGCTTAGCGTTTCGGGCTCGATCAACGCGCTGGTTGATCTTGCCAAGCTCGGCGGGCAGCCCGAAACGGCCACCTTGGGCTGCCTCGCCAACTTCGAGCTGCTCGATTGGATCCTGGAAGCACAGCAGGAGGGTCGCGAGACGTTCGACGTGCAGGCAACGCCAACGATCGTGGTCGCGGGCAAGCCGCTCGAGGGTGCGCGCTCCGCAGCCGAGCTCGCGCGGGAGATCGACGCCGTTCTCGCCGGCGGATAGGTCGCTTTGCAGGTCACACGGCTCAAGCTCGCGGGCTTCAAGTCGTTCGCCGAACCGACCGAAATCCGGATCGAGCCCGGCCTTACCGGCGTTGTCGGCCCTAACGGCTGCGGAAAATCTAACATCGTCGACGCCATCCGCTGGGTCATGGGCGAGAGTTCCGCCCGTGGCCTGCGCGGCGACGAGATGGAGGACGTCATCTTCGCCGGCTCGGATGCGCGGCCGGGCTTCGACTTCGCCGAGGTCTCGCTACTGCTCGAGCCGCAGTCCGAGAGCGAGGGCGCGGCGCTCGAAGTTGCTCGTCGGCTCGGGCGTGGCGTCGGCTCGACCTTTCGCATGAACGGCCGGGAGGCCCGTTCGAGAGACGTCGCGCGGCTCCTGGCGGACAGCGCCGCGAGCGCCCGCAGCGCTGCGATCGTCGGGCAGGGGCAGATCGGCGCTCTCGTCGAGGCGCGCCCGCAGGAACGTCAGCGCCTCCTTGCCGAGGCGGCCGGGATCGGCGGGCTCCGTAGCCGGCGCCGCGAGGCCGAGCTACGCCTCGACGCGGCGACCGCCAACCTCGCGACGTTGGGCGAGCGGGAGGCGACCCTCAGCGAGCAGACGTCGCGGCTGCAGAAGCAGGTGAAGGATGCCAAGCGATGGCGCGAGCTGAACCAGCGCCACCGTGAGCTTCAGGTCCTGTTGGCGCTCGCCCGCTATCTCGATGCCGAGCGCGAGTTGACCGCGGCGAAGGATGCACTGGCAGTGGCCGAGACCGCCGCGCGCGACGCCGGCGCGGCGGCGCGGACGGGAGCCGAAGCTGCCGCAGCAGCGAGTGCGCGCTTGCCGGGACTGCGCGAGACCGAGCAGGGGCTCGCCTCGGCGCGCGCGCGGTTGGAGGAGCGCCTCGACCTGCGCCGTGCCGAAGTCGAGGCGGCGCGCGCAGCGGTCGAGCGGTCACAGGCCCGCGGGCAGGAATTGGCCGACGATCTCGCGCGAGAGGAGCGGGCGGCGGGCGAGGCTGCTGCCGCTCTGACTGGCTTCGAAGCCGAGCGCGACGCGGCACCGGAACGCCTGCGGGAGCTCGACGTCGCCGTCTCGGGTGTGCAGGAGCGGGCGGCCGCAGCGGAACGCGCCCTCGAGGAAGCCACCGCGACTTGGCAGGCTTGCGAGCGCAACCGCTCGCGGACCAACGAGCTCGTGGAGGCGGGGGAGCGCGCCGCGGCGGCGGCCGCGTCAACGGCGAGCGTGCTCGAGACCCGCCTAGCAACGTTGTCGCAGGAGATCACCGCCGTCGAAGCGCGATTGGCGGAACAGTCCGGGCCGTCCGAGGACGTCGCCGAGCTGGCTCGGGCGCGCCACGCTTTCGACGCCGCTGAAACAGAGCACCTCCAAGCGCGATCCGGGCTGGAGGCAGCACTCGTGGCCCAAGGTGAAGCGGCGCGAGCTCAGGTCGAGGCCAGGGCGCGCCTGCAGGCGGCAACGACCGCGCGCGAGCGGCGGCGCGAGCGGGAGGAGCAGCGCGCCGAGACCGGCGCGCGCGTGCAGGCGCTTGACGAGCGGTACCGCGAGGCGGCAACGCAGAAGGAAGCCGCCTCGGCGCAACTGTCGGCCCTCGATCTGGATGCCCTTCGTGACGCCGCGGTCGTGGCCGAGCGCCTGTTCGCGGACGCTGAGGCCCAGCTGCCCGGCCGCCGCTCGTCCGCCGAGCAGGCCGAGGCGAAACAGCGGCATGCGGTCGAGGCCCTGGCGCAAGCTCGGACCACGGAAGCGCGCATCGAAGCAGAGCTTCAGGGCCTCGGGCCGCCTGCGCCGGGCGTTGCCGAGACGAGACCGGCGCTCGCCAGCGACCTGGTCGAGCCATGCTGGCACGCGGCGGTCGCTGCCGCCGTGGGCGACGACGCGCTCGCCCCGATCGATGACGCTGCCGATGAGGCGTGGCGCGAGACGGTACCGGAGGTCGTCGCTGACTTGCCTGGGCCGGTGGTGGCGCTTGCGGAGGTCGTTTCCGCGCCCGGTTCGTTGGCTGCACGGCTGGCACTCACCGGTGTTTGCGATGACGTCGATACGGCAGAGCGGCTGCATGCGGAGCTCCGTCCGGGCCAGCGGCTGACGACGCGCCAGGGTGGCCTCTGGCGCTGGGACGGCTATCGGCGCCGCCCAGGCGTCGAGCCTAGGGGGAGCGATCTAATCGCGCGCGAGCTGCGCCGCGCCGCGCTCCGTGCCGAGCTGGCAAATGTCGCGCAGACCTGCACGGAAGCGGACGCGGCTGCTGCGGCCGCTCAGCGGCACTCGCAAGAGGCCCGTGGCGCGGCACAACTGGCGGCGGACGAGATGGAGCGACGTCGTGCCGCGCAGCATGCCGCGACGTTCGCGCTCGAGCGGGCGACGGCCGAAGCCGCGCGGCTGGCCACGCTGAGCGAGAGTCTTGACGCGACGCTCGCGGCCACCGCAGCCGACTTGGCGCCGTTGCGCGACCGGCTGGCGGCGCTTGGCGAAGGGGCGGGCGACGAGGGCGAAGGGCAGAGCCAGGTCGATCGCGAAGACGAGGCCGCGGCGGCATTGCAGGGGCTGACGGCACGGCTGGATGCGGCCGACGGTGAGCTTGCGGCCGCACGCAGCGCAATCGTCGAGGCGGAAGGACGGCTGGCGGAACGACGCGCGGCGCTGGACGCGGCCGCGACCACGGCCGAGAGCTCAGCAAAGCACCGTGCGCAAGCGGCACGAGCGGCGGAGCAGGAACTCGCCGCACTACTCGAGCGTAGACGCGACGCTGAAGGACGGCTGGCCGACGCTCGCGCCGAGCTTGAGGCGGCAGGGGCATCCAGCGCGCAGTACCAAGCTGATCGTCAGGCCGCCGATGCCGCCGCTGACGCCGCCGGCGAAGCACTATCGGCCGTGCGAAAGGCACGCGACGAGGCCGCGACCGCGCTGCTCGCCACTGGCAGTGAGCGCCAAGCCGCGGCGGATCGTGTGATGGCGGTCGAGCACGACATCGGCGCGGCTCGCGAGCGCTTGCGGACCAGCCGCGACGCCCTAGGCGAGCTGCGACGTCGCCAGGAGGCGCTCGCGGCCGAGCAGGCGGCGCTCGCCGATCCGGCCCGACAAGCCGCGGCCGCGGCCGAGCTTGCCGCCGGAATAGCCGCCGCCGAGGAGGAACTGGAGGCGGCGGTGGCGGCCCGTGCGGAGGCGGAGAGCGCCGCCGACAGCGCCCTCGAACGGCAGCGTCATGCCGAGGCCGCAGCGGCAGCAACGGCGGAGCGTCTGGAGGCGGCGCGGCTGAAGGTCGCGACGGCCGAGGCACGGCAGGCGGCAGCCGACGCGGCCGGCCGCGAGCGCTTGAAAAGCTCGCCGGCCGACCTGCTGGCGGACCAGACCGTAGCTGCCGAGGCGCGCGCCGCTGACGCCGAGAACGTTGAGCGCGAGCTCGTGCGCCTGGAGGCCGCGCGAGACCGGCTGGGCGCCGTCAACCTCCGCGCCGACGATGAGCTGCAGACGCTCGAGGAAGACCTGCGAACGCTCGCTGGCGAGCGGGGCGACCTTGAACGCGCTGTCGGCGAGCTGCGCCGTGCGATCGGCGAGCTGAACCGCGAGGGCCGAACACGCTTGCTCGAAGCCTTCCGCGCAGTCGAGCAGCACTTCGGCCGGTTGTTCACGCAGCTGTTCGGCGGTGGCCGCGCCGAGCTTGCGCTCGCGGAGGACCCGGACGACCCACTAGGCGCCGGGCTCGAGCTGGGCGCGAGCCCGCCCGGCAAACGGCTGCAGGCGCTCTCGCTGCTCTCGGGCGGGGAGAAGGCGCTGACGGCCATCGCGCTCATCTTCGCGTTCTTCCGCACCCAGCCGGCACCGCTCTGCGTGCTGGACGAGGTCGATGCGCCGCTCGACGACGCCAATGTCGGTCGATTGGCCGATCTGATGGCGGAGATCGCGGCTGCCACTGGCACGCGCTTCGTCGTTGTTACCCACCATCCGTTGACGATGGCGAGGATGCACCGGCTTTACGGCGTGACCATGGTCGAGCGGGGCCTTTCGTCGCTGGTCAGCGTTGAGCTCGAGGCGGCGATTGCGCTGCGCGAGAGTGGAACAGCGCCCGCCTGACGCCATTGACAGGTTTCCAAGAGCTTCCCACGCTTTCGGCAACGAAGCTGACAGCGCGGGCGGGGCATGCCGGAGCACGACGGGAAACCCTTCGCCGAGTTCGATCGCAAGCTTCGTGAGGCACGACGCGACGGGCCCAAGGATACCGCTTCGACGCCTGTGGAGCGCGGGTCCGCCGGCCCGGGCGTGCAGGCCGGCCTCGAGGTGTTCGGCGGGGTTGTTGCAGGGCTTTTGCTTGGGTGGGCCCTCGACAGCTGGCTCGGGACCGGGCCGTTCCTCTTGATTCTGTTCCTGTTCCTCGGCGGTGCTGCGGGCTTGCGGAACGCATACCGCACCCTAAAGCGACTTGTGCAGGACGAAGATGCCGGCTAGGCGAAACGCGCCCTGAGCGATCGCGACAACGCGACGCCGCCCCGAGCTGTGCGAGGATCACGTGGCCGGACCGCTTGAGCAATTCATGATCGAGCCGATCGTGCCGCTCGAGATTGCTGGCCTTGATCTGTCGTTCACGAACTCGTCATTGTGGATGGGCATCGCCGTGGTGTCCGCTTACAGCCTCGTCATGCTTGGCACGCGCCACGCGGCGCTCGTCCCCGGCCGGCTCCAATCCGTCGTCGAGCTCGCCTACGAATTCGTCGCCGGTATGGTCCGTGACAACGCCGGCAAGGAGGGCATGAAGTACTTTCCGCTGATCTTCACCCTCTTCATGTTCGTGTTCTTCGGCAACACGCTCGGCATGATACCAGGGAGCTTTACGTTCACGAGCCACATCATCGTGACGTTTGCGATGGCGATCAGCGTGCTGATCTTTGTCACGGCGGTTGGTTTCATGCGGCACGGCACGAAGTTCTTGACGCTGTTCGTGCCGGCCGGTGCGCCTAAGGCCATTCTGCCGTTTCTCGTACCGATCGAAGTGCTTTCCTATCTGGTTCGGCCGATCAGCCTGTCGGTCCGACTATTCTGCAACATGGTCGCCGGTCACACGATGCTGAAGGTGTTTGCTGGCTTCGCCATCACGCTTGGCGTGTTCGGGATCGCCCCGCTTGCGGTGGCGGTCGCGATTACCGGCCTCGAGTTCGTGATCGCTTTCCTGCAGGCCTACATCTTCACGGTTTTGACCTGCATCTACCTCCACGACGCGCTGCACCTGCACTGACCGCCGCGGCCGTCATCGTCAACCTCCCAACCTCGAAGAGACCGGAGACGGAAGAATGGAACTCGACGCGGCCAAGATGATCGGTGCCGGCTTGGCGACGTTTGCCCTTTTCGGTGTCGGCCTCGGCATCGGCAACATCTTCTCGACGCTGATCTCGACGGTCGGCCGCAATCCGTCCGTGCAGCAGAGGGTCTTCCCCTTCGCGATCATCGGCTTCGCGCTGGTCGAATCGATCGGGCTCTTCACGCTGCTGATCGCGCTTCTGATCCTGTTCACCTGACGTGCGGCCGAGCGCGGCGCTGGCGCTCGCCTTGGTCCTCTTGACCGAGGTTGCGCTGGCCGCCACGGGCGGCGGCGAGCACACCGGCGAGGTCGGTGGCGAACCGCACGCCAGTGCCGGGATGCCCCAACTCGACCCAAGCTCGTTCGTCAGCCAGATCTTCTGGCTGATCGTTTTCTTCGCGATCCTCTACACGCTGTTCGCGCGCATCGGCGTTCCGCGCGTCGCCGACATCCTCGAAACTCGCCAGGACCGGATCGCGGCAGACCTCGATC
This sequence comes from uncultured Geminicoccaceae bacterium, assembly GCA_964445185.1. GTDB lineage: Bacteria > Pseudomonadota > Alphaproteobacteria > Geminicoccales > Geminicoccaceae > JAAAPF01. The sequence goes on along the minus strand of CAYUKE010000004.1, from coordinate 17,420 downwards.
GGGCGCAGAACCTGAGGCAGCAGGCTGAGGCGGCGATCGCCGAGCACGAGCGGCTCGTAGCGGACGCCCAGTCCGAGGCGCGGATCCGGCTCGACGCAGCACTGGACCGACTCAAGGCGGACGCGGCGCGACAGGAGGCCGAAGTCGACGTGTCCCTCCAGCGTCAGGTTGCCGATGCGGATGCGCGGATCTCGCTCGCACGGGACGAGGCGCTGCGCGCGCTGGAGGACGTGGCAGGCGACGTGTCGCGCGCGGCGGTCGGCCGGCTTGTCGGCGTCGAGATCGCCCCGGATGAGGCAGCCGAGGTCGTCGGCGCCGTTCGCCGCGGGATGGCGTGACCCATGACCGAGGAAGTCATCCTTCTCATCGCTCTGATCATCTTCATCGCGGCGATCTACCGACCGGCAACTCGGTTCGTGTTCGGTGCGCTCGACGCCAGGGCCGTGCGCATTCGCGAGGAGTTGGACGAGGCGCAACGTCTCCGCGAGGAGGCGCAGTCGCTGCTGGCTCAGTACGAGCGCAAGCTGCACGAAGGTGAGGCCCAAGCACGGGCCATCGTCGAGCATGCCGAGGAAGAGGCGAAGCGCTTGGAGCGGATCGCGCGACAGAACCTCGAGCAAACGCTGCAGCGGCGAACGCAGCACGCCATGGATCGGATCGCTGCCGCCGAAAGCCGGGCGCTGCAGGATGTCCGAGGGCAGGCGGCGCGTCTTTCGGTGGACGCGACGCGCAAGTTGCTGTCACGTCACCTGGCCGGCGACAAGGCGCGCGAAGCGATGGACGCGGCCGTTGAAGAGGTCCGGCGAAAGCTCGCGTGAGGCGTGTGTGGGCCCGCACGTGGCCGTTCGGTGCCGAACACTCGGGCGCGAGCGGTGCGGCCAGCACCTGCCTCCGCATTGTGTCGCTGGCCACCGATGCTACATAACCGAATGAACCGTCAGCGGGGAGTGGTCATGGATGTGCGTCAGGCCCGCTTCGCCATTGGACAGGTGGTCCGGCATCGCGTTTATCCGTTCCGGGGCGTGATCTTCGACGTCGATCCGCAGTTCGCCAACACCGACGAGTGGTACGAGGCGATTCCTGAGGACGTGCGTCCGCGCAAGGACCAGCCCTTCTACCACCTGCTCGCCGAGAACGCCGAGACCACCTACGTCGCCTATGTTTCCGAGCAGAATCTGCTTCCGGATGAATCCGGTGAGCCGGTCGCCCACCCACAGATCGACTCCTTCTTCGCCGAGCATCAGGGCGCCCACTACCTGCCGAAGCCGCGCCCGACGCACTAGGCGTTCAGCCTGCCCCCCACCCAGCGGGGGTCGACCGAATAGGCAAAAGCGATGCAACAGACGGCGATCAGGCTGGAGCTCATCGTCGCAGCTGGCTGTCTGATCACGGTCGTTGCCTTTGGCGTGCGGGCGGCGTTCGGTCTCTTCCTCGACCCGATGACCACGTTTCACGGGTGGTCGCGCGCAGACTTCGCCTTCGCGCTCGCGGTGCAGAACCTGCTGTGGGGTGTGTTTCAGCCACTCGCCGGCGCGCTCGCCGACCGCTACGGCAGTGCTCGCGTGCTGGCAGCCGGTCTCGGTGTCTATGCGGGCGGCATGGTGCTGATGGCGTTGTCGCCGAGCCCGTTTTGGCTCGTGGTCACCGCCGGCGTCGTCGTCGGTCTCGCTCAAGCCCTTGCCGCCTTCACGATCGTCCTTGCCGCCTTCGCGCAGCTTCTTCCGGAGGAGCGCAGATCTTGGGCCTTCGGCATGGGCACCGCGGCCGGCTCGCTGGGCCAGTTCTTGATGGTCCCGCTGGGTCAAGCCTTCATCGCGACGTTCGGCTGGGCCGACGCGCTGTGGTTGCTCGGCGTCTGTCTGCTCGTCGTGCTGCCGCTGGCGCTCGCCTTGCGTCGCCCCTCGGCGCCGGTGGCGGGCACCATGGTTCGAGCGAATCCGCTACCGCTGCGACCAGTTCTTGCGCACGCCTTCGCTCATCCATCTTACATCTATTTGATGGCCGGGTTCTTCGTGTGCGGGTTCCACCTCGCCTTCATTGCCGTTCACCTGCCGACCTATCTGCTCGACCTAGGGTTCGGCCCGGCGCTCGGCGCCTACGCGCTTGCATTGATCGGACTAGCCAACGTCGTTGGCGCCTACGCCGCTGGCGTGCTCGGCGCCACCCACAGCAAGAAGGCGTTGCTGTCGCTGATCTATCTGGCGCGCTCTGTTGTACTGCTGGCATTCGTTGCCGTCCCGCCGAGCACTGCGTCGGTCGCCGTCTTCGCCGTGCTGATCGGCTTGCTCTGGCTCTCGACCGTGCCGCTTACGAGCGGGCTGGTCGCGGTCATGTTCGGGGTGCGGAATATGGGGATGCTGTTCGGTATCGTCTTCCTTAGCCACCAGGTAGGAGCCTTTGTCGGCGTTTGGTTCGGAGGGTTCGTCGTCGACGCGTACGGCAGCTATGATGCCGTTTGGTACGCGTGTATCGCGCTCGGCATCTTTGCTGCTGCGGTCCACTGGCCCATCCGCGAGCGGGCAGCGCCGGCGCCGCTCGCGCGGCCCGCTTAGCCCATGGCGGCGCATCGAACCGCGTTGGTGCTGCTGGCCACCGTCCTGCTGGTGTGGATCGTGCTCGTCGGGCTTGTTCTCGAACGTGCGCGCCCCGACGGCCCGTCGCTGGTCGCGGTCTTCCAGCCGGGCACGACCCCACCTGCCGTGATGGCGGCGGTAACCCGCGCCGACGGCGTCCTCGTTCGCGAGACATGGTGGCCCTGGGCCTTTGTCGTGCACGGGGACGACCCTGCGTTCGGCGAGCGCCTGCGTACGCAAGGGGCGGTCTTCGTCTTGCCGGGCGGACCGTTTCGGCTGACGATGTTGGGCGGGTGCGGCTTCGCCATAATGCCAATCCTGGACTTTCGCGCTGAATACCGGTAGTATTTTGCATTCGTAAACTTGATCCCAGTCAATGCGCCGTGCGTTCTGGCGTGCTGCATTCGCAATCGGAGGTCGCCCCAATGGGGGGGCACAGGATCAGGGGACCTACCATGCTTACCTATGAGGACTGCATCGGGTTCAGCGAGTTGACGGCCGACGAGGTCGACGCCATCGCCGAGCACGAGCATGTACCCACCATCGTTGCGCTCGAGATGGGCCGCTATCTTCTTGATGCGCCCGATGGAACCCGCGTCCTGAAGCGGTTCATTCTCGACGACATCGATGCAGCGCGCGGGCGCGGCGACACCCTTCATGCGGCGTGCCTGAAGCTCATCCTTCGCGACTTCTGCAAGCGGTGTGAGGCTTCCGCCGCCTGAGGCCTCGAGGAGGGGGGTGCATGGCCTTCAAGACCGTCGTCGTCCACGTCGACGCCGACGCTAACCGTGACGAGCGGCTGCGCCTTGCCGCAGAGCTTGCACGCGCGCACGACGGTCATCTCATCGGCCTGCACCCCGCCGAGCCACCTTATCTGCCACCCAGCCTCGGCGAGTTGGCCGGTCCGCTCGAAGCGGACATGGTCGACGTGCAGCGTGATGCGGCGCGGCGCCTCGCCGCCGACCTGCACACGGCTTTCGAGCAGCGCTTTCAGGCCGGCGAGCTTTCGGTCGAATGGCGCGCGGAGGAAGGCGACCCCGCGGCGGTCCTGGCCAAGCACGGTCGTTATGCAGATCTGCTCGTCGTCGCGCAGGGCGAGGAGGGTGCGATCTTTCCGGACGCGAGCCTCGTCGAGCGAGTGATCCTCGATGGCGGATGCGCGGTGCTGGTCGTGCCGCGTGTCGGCCAGTTCGTTGCCATACCGAAGACGATTGTCGTCGCATGGAACGACAGCCGTGAGAGTTCGCGAGCCGTCCGCTCCGCGTTACCGCTGCTCGTCGTCGCGGACAAGGTCGTGCTGCTGCAGGTCGACCCGCCGGACGGTGCCGACACGCAGGTGATGGACAAGGCGACGCAGCTCTCACGCCATGGCGTCCGCGCGGACGCGCACCACACCGTTTCCGCCGGCGTGCCGATCGGCGAGGTCATTCTGTCGAGTGTCGCCGATCTTGGGGCCGATTGCCTCGTGATGGGAGCCTACGGGCACACGCGTCTTCGGGAGTGGGTTCTCGGCGGTGCGACGCGCTCGGTGCTCGAGAGCATGACAGTCCCGACCCTGCTGACGTCCTGAGGTTGGGGCGGCGACGAAGCGCAGGTTCACGCGACCATCGCCGCGACGCTAGTCTCGCGTGGCAGCGCGCGAGGGCAAGACGATGGCGCGACGTGCAATACCTGTGCACCGCGGTTGGCCGATCCTGGGCGTGCTACCGGCGCTGCAGCAGGACATCCTGGACGTGCTGGCGACGGCGCATCGCGATCAAGGCGACGTGGTCCGGCTGCAGCTGCCCGGGCGAGCGCCAGTCCTTTCCCTGGCTGGGCCCCAGCAGGTTCGTCAGGTCCTTCAAACGAACGCCGCCAATTATGGTCGCAGCCCCTTTAACGATCGCCTGAAGACGATCCTGGGGAACGGCCTGCTCACCGCGGACGGCGAGCACTGGCAACGCCAGCGCCGCCTGCTCCAGCCGAGCTTCGCGCTCGGGGAAGCGCGCCGCTACGTGCCGATCATGGTCGCGAGTGCGCGCGCTAGCGCCGACCGTATCGCCAAGGTTGACGGTCCGGTTGACATTGAGGCGGAGACCTCACGGCTCGCGCTGGACATCGTCTTGCGGACGTTGTTCGGCAGCGTGACGGAGCAGCTCGACATCATGGATGCGGTCGAGAGCGGACGCATCGAGATCGCAGACCGCTTCTTCTCGCTGGTTGTGCTGCCGGCGTGGATACCGACGCGCCGCAACCGTAGGTTTCGGAAAGCGAAGGCCGCGCTCGATGCCGCCGTCGACGCGATCGTCGCCGCCCACGCCGCGGCGCCGGCAGCCGACGGTCTCTTGGCCGCCATCAGCCCTAGGGACGCGACCGTCGCGCCCGAGACGCATGCACGCCAGCTTCGCGACGAGGCGATGACGATCCTCCTCGCCGGCCACGAGACGACCGCGACGGGGCTCGCTTGGTGCCTCTACCTCCTTGCGCGTGACGGCGCGATTCGCCTAGCGCTCGAGGAGGAGGCGAGGGCGCTTCCTGGTCAGGCTTGGGACGACGCCGCGCTCCTTGATGCGCTGCCGCTCGGTCGAGCGGTTGTCGCGGAAGCCCTTCGGCTCCACCCACCGGTACCGTGGTTCGCGCGACGGGCACTGGGCGCCGACGAGATCGACGGCTACGCGATCCCCAAAGGCGCTATCATCATCGTCGCCCCGTATCTGCTGCATCGCGATCCGCGCTGGTGGGAAGCACCGGAGCGCTTTGAGCCGACTAGGTTTCAGGGCGCCGCCAAGCCGCTACCGGCGACGTACTTGCCGTTCGGCATGGGTCCGCGGACCTGCATCGGCAACCACTTTGCGCTGCTGGAGATGACCGTGGCGCTCGCCGTGCTGGTGCGCGCCGTCCGCCTCGACCTCGTCGACCAGGGCGCGGTTCGCGGCCACGCGATGATCACGCTCCGCCCCCAACCGCGCTTGCTTATGCGCCGCGCCGCCTAGACCAGGTCGACCCAGACCGGGGCGTGATCCGAGGCGTCTTTCTCGCCGCGCGGCGTCGGGTCGATCGCAGCATCGCTCAGCCGGTCGGCGAGCTGCGGCGCGAGCAGGACGTGGTCGATGCGCACGCCCTCGTTGGTCTGGAAGGCGCGGCCGCGGTGCTCCCAGAAGGAGTAGGCGCGTGTCGTCGGCGCGAGCGCCCGCCAGGCGTCGACGTACCCGCGGTTGACCAGCCGGCGCCACCCGCGCCGCTCGTCGATGTGGAAGCAGATGCCGCCTTCCCATCCTTGCGGGTCGCAAACGTCGATAGCCTCGGGCGCGACGTTGAAGTCGCCGCCGACGAGCAGCGCCGCCGATTCGGCGAGCGCTGCGTCAAGGCGGGCGCCCAATCGGTCAAAAAACCGGAGCTTGTAGTCGAACGCATCGGAGCCGACGGTCGTGCCGTTCGGGACATAAACAGAGGCGACGCGAACACCGTCGACGGTGGCCTCGATGTAGCGCGCTTGGGTGTCGTCGGGCTCGCCGACCAGACCGCGGACGACGTCGTCGATCGCCGCCTTGGCCAGGATCGCCACGCCGTTCCGCTGGGGTTCGCCGAAAATGGCGCTGTGAAAGCCGGCGTCCGCGAAGGCGGCTTCGGGAAACTGGGCGTCGGCGACCTTCGTCTCCTGCAGCAGCAGGACATCGACCTCATGCCGTGCGGCCCACGCCAGCACCTGCTCCTGCCGGCGGCGGACCGAGTTCACGTTCCAAGTTGCTATGCGCAACGGCTCAGATCGAGAAGGAGTTGCCGCAGCCGCAGGATGACGCGGCGTTCGGGTTGTGAATCCGGAAGTAAGACCCGCTCAGATCCTCGACGAAGTCGACCTCGGCGCCGGCGAGGTAGAGCAACGACATGCCGTCGATCACGACCCGCATGCCCTCCTTCTCGACGGCCACATCGTCGGCAAGGTGCGCGTCGTCGAGTTCAAAGGCATACTGGAAGCCGGAGCAGCCGCCGCCGGAGACGGTGATCCGTAACTGGAGATCGTCCCGCCCGCTTTCGGCGGCGAGAATCGTGCGAACGCGATCGAAGGCGCGATCAGACACCTGGAATGGCGCGGGCGGTGGCGCGGCGCCCATGGGCGAAGCCCCCCTTGTCGGTTGCGCTACTCGAATGTAGGCACCAGCGGGTTTCTGTCAAACCGCGCCGCCGCTCGGGGGACCTTTGTCGCTCGCGCCCTTCGCCTGCCATCCGGACCGTAGCCGGGGCCGCCGCGTCCACGAAACGGAGCACGCGCTCCGCAGTCCGTTCCAGCGCGACCGCGACCGTATCATCCATTCGACGGCGTTTAGGCGGCTCGAGTACAAGACGCAGGTCTTCGTCAACCACGTGGGCGATCACTATCGAACCCGGCTTACCCATTCTCTCGAGGTGGCCCAGATTGCGCGGACGGTGGCCCGTTGCCTCAAGGTCAACGAGGACCTTGCCGAAGCCATCGCGCTCGCGCACGATCTCGGCCACAGCCCCTTCGGCCACGCTGGCGAGGAAGCGCTCGACGGGTGCCTCGTGGCTGACGGCGGGTTCGACCACAACGTGCAGACGATGCGCGTCGTCACGCGGCTGGAGCGCCGCTACGCGCGCTTCGACGGTCTAAACCTTTCAGCGGAAGCGCTTGAGGGCCTGCTCAAGCACAACGGCCCGCCGCAACCGCCGATCGCGCCGCTACTGGTCGAGATTGCCGACGCGCACGGCTTGGATCTCGCGGGCTTCGCACCGGTCGAGGCGCAGGTGGCAGCGCTCGCCGACGACATCGCCTACGTCAGCCACGACCTCGACGACGGTCTGCGGGCCGGATTCCTGAAGTGCGGCGACCTTTTGGAACTCGATCTGGTCGGCGCAGCGCTCGCCGAGGTCCGTGCTCACTGGCCGGAGCTGGAGCCGAGCCGATGTGTGCACGAGACGGTGCGGCGCGTGATGGACCGGTTGGTCACCGACGTGGTTGCGACGAGCCGGGAGCGGCTTGCCGGCGCGATGCCGACGAGCGTCGAAGCGGTGCGCGCGACTCCGGCTCCGCTGGTGGCGTTCTCACCGGAGATGACGACCGCGCTGACGTCGATCCAGGCGTTCTTGCGCGATCGCCTCTACCGTCACTACAAGGTCAATCGCATGACCTCGAAGGCGAAGCGCGTCGTCATCGACCTGTTTGACCTGTTCTCCGCAGCGCCCGACTGCCTGCCGCCGGACTGGGCGGCGCGCTGCGACGCGCCGCGCGGCGCGCGGACCCGCGCGGCTGTTCGTGACTACATCGCGGGCATGACGGACCGCTTCGCGCTCGACGAGCACGCGCGTCTGACCCGGCTCGACGACGTGCGCACATGAACCTCTTCGATCGCCTTGCGAATGATCTCGCGGACATCCTCGCCGGTTTCCGCGAGCAGGGGATGCTGCCGGCCGACGCGCCGATCGACGCCGTCACCGTCGAGCCGCCGCGCGACCCGAGCCATGGCCAGGTGGCGACCAACGCGGCGCTGGTGCTGGCGAAGGCGGCGCGAACCAGCCCGATGCAGATCGCCGAGCCCTTGGCGGCAGCGCTACGAAAGGTTGACGGGGTCGCCGAAGCGGCCGTCGCCAAGCCTGGCTTCGTCAACCTGAGGCTCGACGACCACCTGCTGCACGACGTTCTGCGCGCGGCTCTCACTGCCGGAAGCCGCTTCGCCATCGTCGACCTCGGGGGCGGCGAGCCGGTGAACGTCGAGTATTGCTCGGCGAACCCGACGGGGCCGCTGCACGTCGGTCACGGCCGTGGCACCGTTTACGGCGATGCCCTCGCGTCGCTTCTTGATGCGGTCGGCTTTACCGTGACACGCGAATACTACGTCAACGACGGTGGCGCGCAGATCGAGACGCTCGCGCGGTCTCTCCATCACCGCTACCTCGAAGCGCTCGGCGATGATCCGGGCGCGCTCCCGGAGGGTTTCTATCCCGGAGCTTACTTGGTGCCGGTGGCACGCGCGCTGGTCGATCGCGACGGCGCCCGCTGGCGGGGCGCCTCCGAAGCGGCTTGGCTGCAGCCGCTCGGCGACTTCGCCAAAGCGTGGATGTTGGACGTCATCAGGGCCGACCTGCGAGCGCTACGCGTCGCTCATGACGTCTTCACCTCGGAGGCGGCGCTGGTCGCTGACGGGGCCGTCGAGCGGTGCATCGCGGAGCTCGAGGCGCGCGATCTGGTCTACACGGGCACCCTCCAGCCGCCGAAGGGCAAGTCAATCGAGGATTGGGAGCCGCGGCCGCAGCTTCTATTTCGGGCGACCCGGTTCGGCGACGACACCGACCGGCCGCTGCAGCGCTCGAACGGAGCGTGGACCTACTTCGCCAGCGACATCGCCAACCATTGGGACAAGCATCGCCGCGGCTTCGCGGAGATGATCGACGTCTGGGGCGCCGATCACGGTGGCTATGTCAAGCGTATGCAGGCGGCCGTGACGGGGGTCACGCACGGCGCCGGTCGCCTGGAGATAAAGCTCTGCCAGCTCGTGCAACTCATGGACGGCGGCCAGCCGCTCAAGATGTCCAAGCGCGCCGGCCGCATCGTCACCTTGCGCGATGTCGTCGACGAGGTCGGCCCCGACGTCTTCCGCTTCATCATGCTGACCCGGAAGAACGACGCGACGCTTGACTTCGACCTGCAGAAGGTCGTCGAGCAATCGAAGGACAACCCGGTCTTCTACGTGCAGTACGCGCACGCCCGGATCTGTTCCGTTTTCCGCAACGCCGACGCCGCCGGCATCCCTGTGGGCGCGCTTAGCGACGTACCCCTTGCGCGGCTGGCGGACGAGGGTGAGCGTGCGGTTCTTGAGGCGCTTGCCCAGTATCCTCGGGTCGTCGTCCTCGCCGCTCGGCACCGGGAGCCGCATCGGATCGCGTTTTACCTGGAAGAGCTGGCCGGCGCCGTGCATCGGCTTTGGACGCGCGGCAAGGAGGAGCCGCGCCTCCGCTTCTTGGTCGAGGACGATGTCGCGCTGACGCGCGCGCGCCTCGCGCTGCTGGCCGGCGCGCGGTCGGTCTTGGCTGGCGGCTTGCGCTTGTTGGGCGTCGAGCCGGTCGAGGCAATGCACTAGCATGGCGCGGCGCGCACAGAAGGGAAGGCGGACGTTGCCGGTTGCATTATGGCGATGGCTTTGGGCGGGTTCGGTGTTGGGCGTCTTTTCACTCGTCGTTGCGGCGGCGCTCGATGGGGCGACAGTGCGGGAAGGCGAGCTGCCGCTGATTGCGGCGGATCCGCTGGCCGTCAAGGAGCGGGTCGCCCTGCCCGCTGTCGAGGACTCCGTTCCTAGATCGAGCGTGCTGAACCTGCTGGCAGAGCCGGACGATCCGAGCGCCGCGGCCGCCGCCGCGAAAGCGCCGCTCGAGGCGGCGCTCGCCGCAGAGGCGCGTCGGGAGCGCGACGTCGTGGAGATCGAGCGTGCGCTCGGTGGGCTGATGCCTGGCGAGCAGATGCCGACGCCCGCGCGCCGACCGCAGGTGGCGGCCCTGCGGCACAGCGAACTTGGTTTTCGGCTAGAGGTCGGTGCGGTCGAACCAGGTGAGGAGCAAGAGACCTTCGAGCGCCTGCAATCCCGCCATCCGCTGCTCCTCGGCGACCTCGCCCCTCGGTTCCAGGTGCTGTCCACCGATGACGGGGTCCGTGTTCGTGTTCAAGCCGGACCGATCCCGGCTGAAGCGGAAGCGGAGACGCGCTGCCGTCGCCTACGGGAGGCTGGCGCCTCGTGCACCGTCGTCCCGACGCCGGGATGAGCCGACCGCGGGCGATCATCGTCGGGATCGCCGGGCCCGCCCTGTTGCCGCAAGAGGCGCGTCTGCTGGCCGCGCTGCAGCCGCTCGGCGTCATCTTGTTCGGTCGCAACGTGGCGCATCCGGCGCAGGTGCACGAGCTGACATCGGCGATACGCAGCGCGCTCGGTCGCGCCGACGCGCCCATCCTGGTCGACCAGGAAGGCGGCCGCGTGCAGCGCCTGGGGCCACCGCACTGGCCGGCCTTTCCGCCCGCTCGCCAGGTCGGCGCGCTCGCCGAGGGGGACCGTTCGGCGGGCGTCGCTGCGGCTTGTCTGCTCGCCGGGACGATCGGACGTGATCTGGTTCAGGTCGGCATCGACTGGGTCTGCGCGCCCGTGCTCGACCTGTTGCTGCCGCAAACGCATGCCGCGATCGGCGACCGGGCCTTCGCCGCGGACCCGGACCTCGTCGCGGCGCTCGGCCGAGCGATGGTCGACGGCTTCCTGGCGAGCGGTGTCGTTCCCATCGTCAAGCATGCGCCGGGCCACGGCCGCGCCGGCGTCGATCCACACGCGGCCCTGCCCACCGTGACCGCTTCCGCCGAGGTGCTGGCCGACGCCGACTTCCGCCCGTTCGCGGCATTGAGCGACGCGCCAGCCGTAATGGTCGCCCACGTCGTCTACGCCGCCCTCGACCCGACGCGCCCGGCGAGCTGCTCCCCGGCGGTGGTGGCACTCATCCGCGAGCGGCTGGGCTGCGCCGGTCTGGTCATCTCGGACGACATCGACATGGGTGCGCTCGCGGGCTCGACTTCGGGCCGGGTCCGCGACGTTATCGCCGCCGGCAACGATGTCGCGCTGCAGTGCAACGGTCGACCGGCTGACCTCGAAGCGGCGTTGCATGCGGCGCCAATCCTGAGCGCTGCTGCAGCAGAACGGATGACGTCGGCGCGGCAGCGCCTGGGCCAGGCATTGCCGGCGATGGATTCGGGTGCGATCGACCGCGCTCGTGCCTGCGTCGCCATCTGAACGGGCCGCGAGGAGAGGTCGTTTTGGACATCTACGCCGTCGGTCACGCGCTCTCCGTGTGGTTCCTGCCGATCATCGTCGCCATCACGCTGCACGAGGCCGCCCATGCGCTCGCCGCCGACCGGCTCGGCGACGATACGGCGCGGCGGCTGGGCCGCGTCTCGCTGAACCCGATCCGCCACATCGATCCGATCGGCACGCTGCTGCTGCCCGGGCTCTTGTTGCTGGTGTCGCCCGTCGTCTTTGGCTGGGCGAAGCCTGTGCCGGTCGCCTTCGGCCGGCTGCGCCATCCGAAGCGCGACATGGCGCTGGTTGCTGGTGCCGGCCCGGCCTGCAACTTCGCCCTGGCGATCGCTTGCGCCTGGCTGCTTCTACCCGTCACCTGGCTGGGCGGTGACATCGCCGCTTGGCTGGCGGCAAACCTCGTCAACGCGATCCTGATCAATCTCGTGCTCGGCATCTTCAATCTGCTGCCGCTACCGCCTCTGGATGGTGGCCGTATTCTCGTCGGGATGCTGCCTATGCCGTTGGCGGGGGCCGTGGCGCGCCTGGAGCGTTTCGGGCTGCCGATCCTTTTGGCCTTGATTTTCGTGGTCCCGTTCGTCAGCCGCGAGATGGGCATCGATTTCAGTCCGGTCGGGGCCTTCGTCTTCGGCATCCTGCAGCCCGCGGTCGGTGCCGTCGCGGCGGTCAGCCCTTGGACCGGCGACCAGCTGTGGGGAGCGATGATGTGACGGAGCCCGCGGGGACGAACGGGCCCAAGCAAACGGAGGACGCGAGCAGCGCGGAGGCGTTGATCGTGTCGGTCGATGGCTTCGCTGGGCCGCTGGACGTCCTCCTCGCGCTCGCCCGCAAGCAGCAAGTCGATCTCACGCGAATCTCCATCCTGAAGTTGGTCGAGCAATACTTCGCCTTCCTCGAAGCAGCGTTGGCGCGGCGGCTCGACCTCGCCGCCGACTATCTCGTGACGGCCTCGTGGCTGGCCTACCTGAAGTCGCGCCTGCTGTTGCCGCGGCCGAGCGAGCCGGAGGCGGAAGAGGCGCAGGCACTCGCGGAGGCACTCACCCAGCGCCTGCAGCGGCTCGAGGCGATCCGCGGCGCCGTCGTCCAGCTTAAGGAGCGGCCGCGGCTCGGCGTCGCGCGGTTGCCGCGCGGGGCGCCGGAGGGGCTGAAGGTCGTTAGGGTCGACGGCTTCGAGACCACGCTCGCGGAACTGCTTCGAGGCTATTCGTCGGTCGTGCGTCGTGGCCGCACCCAGACGCTCGTTTTCGCCCGCACGGAGTCGGTGCCGATCGACGTCGTCCGCGAGCAACTCCGCGAGCGGTTTCGTGCGGTCCGCGACTGGCAACCGTTGGAGGCGGCTCTCCCGCTCGGCCAGATTAGGCCGCCCTTGCGGCGGTCCGCGGTCGCGTCCGGTTTTTCCGCAGCGCTGGCGCTCGCCCGGCTCGGTGAAGCGGAGCTGCGCCAAGAGGCCGCGTTCTCTCAGCTCTTCGTGCGGCCGCGATGACGGACACGACAGACGACCGCAGCGCCATCGAGCCTCGGCGGCTGGTGGAGGCGATCCTGTTCGCCGCGCCGGGCCCGCTGTCCGAGGCCGAGATCGAGGCGTTCTTGCCGGAACTTCAGGCTGCACGGCCGATCCTGCGCGATCTTGCGACCGACTATGCCGGGCGTGGCGTGCAGCTCGAATGCCATGACGGCCGGTGGGCACTGCGGACGGCCCCGGACCTCGCGCCGAGCCTCGAGCGGCTTCAGGTCAGACCGAAGCAGCTCTCGCAGGCCGCGCTCGAGACGCTGGCCATCATCGCCTATCGCCAGCCGGTCTCGCGTGCCGAGATCGAGCAGATCCGTGGCGTAAGCGTCAGCCGCGGCACGCTGGACCTGCTGGTCGAGGCCGGCTGGGTGCGGCCGCGCGGGCGCAAGCCAGTACCGGGTCGCCCGGTGACCTGGGTAACGACGCCGGCTTTCCTCGATCACTTCGACCTCGCGAGCCTGGACGATCTGCCGCGGGTCGAGGAACTCGCCGCTGTCGGTCTGTTCGATGCGGCCGCGGAGGTGCCAGAAGAGCCGGCAGACGAGGGTCGCGACGACCAGGACGACCTGTAGAATTTAACTGTTCTAACTTAGTGCCGGTACGCCAGCGACCTTCCTGAACTTGACGCCGCGCGCTCGTCTCCATAGCTGTCAAGCGAGGGGAAGAGCATGGCGACAGCACTGGCGCGCGATTGCGCGGCGATCGAAAACCGCGATGGCCATGGCGCTTTGCGCGTCGAACGCCTGTCGCATCGGATCGATCGCCGACCGATCCTTGACGACGTCGGCTTCAGCGTCGGGTCGGGCGAAGTGCACGCGCTCGTTGGGCCGTCGGGCTGCGGCAAGTCGACGACCCTGCGCCTGATCGCGGGCCTCGACGTGCTGCAGTCGGGCCGCGTCGAGATCTGTGGGCGCCTGGTCGCCGACACCGGCGTCGCCGTTCCGCCCGAACGCCGCAATGTCGGCCTCATGTTCCAGGACTACGCACTGTTTCCGCACCTGACGGTGCGTCGGAACATCGCGTTCGGCCTGGGACGACTACCGCGTCGGGCCCGCGAGGCGTGCGTCGATGCCTGGCTGCATCGTGTCGGTTTGCCGGGCTATGGCGAGCGTTATCCCCACCAGCTTTCCGGTGGTGAGCAGCAGCGGGTCGCGCTGGCGCGCGCCCTGGCACCGTGTCCTTGCCTGATGCTGCTCGACGAGGCCTTCTCGAACCTCGACACGCATCTCCGCGACGAGCTGCGGACGTTGGTGCTGGCGCTATTGCGTGAGACTGGAACGCCCACCGTCCTCGTCACCCATGACCCGGACGAGGCGGCGCGCGCAGCCGACTCGATGCATGTCATGCGCAAAGGCCGGATCGTTCAGTCCGGGACGCCGGCCGAGGTTTACGCACGACCGTGCGACCTGTTCGTCTGCAGCTTCTTCGGGCAGGCCAGTCGCTTCAAAGGCTGGGCGGTGGGTGGCGTCGTCTCGACGCCGTTCGGTCCGATCTCACGGCCTGACCTAGTCGATGGCACCGCGGTTGACGTGGTCGTCCGACCCGATGCCGTGCGCCTGGGCTTGGGCACGGACGAGGTCCGCGCGCGCGTCGCCGCGGTGCGCGACGTTGGCCCGCAGCGCCTCGCGCATCTCGTGCTCGAGAACGGTTGGACGGTTGTCGCGCGCCTCGCCGCGGACACCAGAGCGGTGGTCGGCGACGAGGTTGCCCTGACGGCGGATCGCTCGCAGATCTTCGTGTTCCCGAGTGCTTGAACCCGGGGCCCGTTGCGGAGCCTGCGGGTTTCTGCGACAGTCCGCCCCTGCAGTGGGTTGCGTCACTCGCGTCCCAATCACGGAGAGCCGCCCATGAGCATCGGCATCTGGCAAGTGGTGCTGATCCTGTTGATCGTCCTTATCGTCTTCGGGGCCGGCAAGCTGCCGAAGGTGATGGGGGACGTCGCCGCTGGCGTGAAGAACTTCCGCAAGGGCATGCGCGACGACGAGGATGGCGACAGCGACGGCAAGAAAGCGCTCGGGCAGGATGCTTCGACCAACGTCGCCGCGGCCGAGAGCAAGGACGAGACCGTCAAGGGCTGAGGCGCGGCGACGCCACGGCGGGAGACACGCGTGTTCGATCTCGGCTGGTCGGAGATGGCGATCGTCCTTCTCGTGGCACTTCTTGTGCTGGGTCCGAAGGAGCTTCCCAAGCTCGCCCGGGATCTCGGACGCTGGGTCGGTAAGGCGCGCTCGCTCTCGCGGGAGTTCCAGCGGGCGCTTGAGGACATGGCACGCGAGACCGAATTGGATGAGGTCAAGAAGCAGCTCGACAGTGCTGATCGAGAGCTGCGTCGCCCAGGCATCGGCAAGCGCCTCGAGAAGGCGATCGATCCCGAGGGCGATCTGAGGGACGCGTTCGACGTCGAGCCCAAGGCGCGGGGCGACACCACCACGCCGGCTCGGGACGCGCCGGAGCCACAACCACAATCCGCCGACCGTTGACGGGCCGGCGCCGGTGCTGAAGGACATCGACGACCGCGAGATGCCTTTGCTCGATCACTTGATCGAGCTTCGCAACCGTTTGATGTACTCGGCCGTTGCCGTTTTTTTCGGCTTCATCGTCGCCTACCTTTTTGCTGAGGAGATCTACGCCTTTCTGGTCCAGCCCCTTGCCGACATTTATGAAGGCGAGACCGGGCGGCGGATGATCTACACCGGCTTGGCCGAAGCATTTTTTACGTACGTTAAGGTCGCGTTTTTCGCGGGGCTATTTGTTACGTTTCCATTCGTTGCCAGTCAGCTTTGGATGTTCATCGCGCCCGGTCTGTACCGACAAGAAAAAGAAGCATTCCTGCCGTTCCTGGTGGCAACACCGATCTTGTTCTTTCTTGGTGGCGCAGTCGTTTATTATCTGATCTTCCCGTTGGCCTGGCAATTCTTTTTAAGCTTTGAAACTGTGGGTGGTGACGGCAGCCTGCCAATCCAGCTCGAAGCGCGCGTCAGCGAGTATCTCGATCTCGTGATGAAGTTGATCTTTGCCTTCGGCCTCTGCTTTCAGCTCCCGGTCGCATTGACACTGATGGGGCGCGTCGGATTGGTGACCGCCGACGGTTTGGCGCGAAACCGCAAATATGCCATCATTATGACCTTTGTCGTTGCGGCCGTGCTGACACCGCCGGACATCATCAGCCAGATCGGCCTCGGCCTGCCGGTGCTTCTGCTCTACGAGATTTCGATCTGGTCGGTTCGGCTCGTCGAGAGACGCCGTGCCGCCGACGAAGACGCGACGGCAGACGACGGGCAGGACTGACGCCGATTGTGTCGAGCGAGGGCGGTCACTAAGGTACGCACTCCTCGCTGATATCGGGAAGCCGCTCAACCAGGAGTTGTGGTGCACGACATCAAGCTGATCCGCGAAGACCCGGCGGACTTCGACCACCGTCTCGGCCGCCGCGGGCTGGCGCCGACGGCTCAGTCCATCCTTGCGCTCGACGCTAAACGACGCGCGCTACAGACCGAACTGCAGGCGATGGAAGCCGAGCGCAATGCCGCCTCACGGGAGATCGGGGAGCGGAAACGGCACGGCGAGGAGGCCGCGCCGGTGATGGCGCGTGTCGCCGAACTGAAGGCAGGGATCCAGGACGGACGCGATCGCGAACGGCGGCTCGGCGAGGAGCTTGAGGATGCGCTGGCAGGGCTGCCGAACCTCCCCGCCGATGATGTCCCGGATGGCCGCGACGACAGCGAGAACGTCGAGCTGCGGCGCTGGGGTGAGCCGCGCGCCTTCGACTTTCCGGCCCGTGACCATGTCGACGTGGGGGCCTCGCTTGGCCTGGACTTCGAGCATGCTGCGCGCATGTCCGGTGCCAGATTCGTCGTCGGCGTTGGTCCGATCGCGCGCCTGCAGCGGGCGATCGGCCAGTTCATGCTGGACCTTCAGACCCGAGCCAACGGCTACACGGAGGTCCTCGTGCCGCTGTTGGTGCGCGACCGGGCGCTTTTTGGCACCGGTCAGTTGCCGAAGTTCGGCGACGACCTGTTTCGGACGACGAGCGAGCACTGGCTGATCCCAACGGCCGAGGTGCCACTCACCAATCTGGTCGGCGATCAGATCATCGAGGCGACAGCGCTGCCGCTGCGCTACGCGGCGCTTACCCCCTGTTTCCGCTCCGAGGCCGGTGCGGCGGGCAAGGATACCCGCGGCATGATCCGCCTGCACCAATTCTACAAGGTGGAGCTCGTAAGCATCGCCCGGCCGGAGGAGTCAGGTGAGGAGCACGAGCGCATGACCCGCTGCGCCGAAGAGGTGCTCAAGCAGCTGGATTTGCCCTATCGGGTCGTCTCGCTCTGTACCGGTGACCTCGGCTTCGGCGCCATCAAGACGCACGACTTGGAGGTCTGGTTGCCCGGGCAGGGAGCATATCGGGAGGTCTCCAGCTGCTCTACCTGCGGTGACTTCCAGGCGCGGCGGATGAACGCGCGCTTTCGCGAGGCGGGTCAGCGCGAGACCCGCTTCGTGCACACGCTCAACGGCTCGGGCCTCGCGGTCGGGCGAACCTTGGTGGCGGTCCTGGAGAACCAT
>CAYUKE010000003.1:0-29055 GCA_964445185.1 uncultured Geminicoccaceae bacterium | reverse complement strand
GAGCGCGTCCGTGCCATAGCAACGACGGGCGCCAACGAAGGAGAGGGACCATGGCCGACGTCGAGCCGGCGAGAAATGTACTCGGTGAGCCGCTGGAGCTATGCTCCGAGGACCCCGTGACCGGCTTCTACCGGGACGGCTGCTGCAACACCGGGCCCGAGGACTTGGGCGCCCACGTCGTCTGCGCCATCGTCACCGACGAGTTCCTCGCCTTCAGCAAGAGCCGCGGCAACGACCTGTCGACACCTCGGCCCGAGTTTCGATTTCCCGGTCTCAAACCCGGCGATCGCTGGTGCCTTTGCGCCGCTCGCTGGCAAGAAGCCCACGAGGCGGGCCAGGCGCCACGGGTCGCGCTCCGGAGCACCCACGAGCGCGCCCTCGAGATATGCGCGCTCGCGGACCTTAAGGCTCTCGCGCTTGATCTGAGCTGACGGCGGCACCGTGAGCGTGGCCGTCCAGGGCACGATCGAGCTTGTCAAGAACCCGCTCGAGCGCGCGCCGGTCGGAAAGGCCGAGCGAGCTGGTGAGTTCGCGTTCCCACTCGCGGGCGACGATCGCGATGTCGGCAAACAGGTCGCGGCCGGCGCTGGTCAGCGCGAGGCGCACAGCGCGGCGGTCGGCTTGGTCGGTGGTACGGGCGATGAGACCTCGATCGACCAGCCGCGCTGTTGCGCGGCTGGTCTGCACCTTGTCGAGCGATGTGCGATCCGCGAGTTGGCGGGCCGTCAAGCCGCCGGTGCGCGCGAGGACCGCCATACAGCGCCATTCGGGAATGCCGATGCCGAAGCGCTGTTCGTACCGCCGCGCTAGGTCCTTGCTGAGGCGATGGCTCAACACGGCGAGGCGGAAGGGCAGGAAACTCCTGAGCTCGAGAGGATCGTCAGGCAGCATGAGCGGCATCGCCGGACGCCCTCCAGATATGATTTCATATGAAACTAGATCATTGCGCCGCGGTTCCAACCATGATTTAACACTCCAGGCTCGATGTGCGATCATGCAGGATGTCGCCCTCGTTGAGGTCGCAGGTCGACGGGCCGCGGTCATCGTCGCCCTGCACGACGGTATTGCTGGCGACCCGACCGCGACCGGTGGATTGCTCGGCCGGCGGAGTCGGGAGCCGCGGAGTGGAGGCTATAAGGCGAGCCTGACAGGGGGTTGCCGGCCGGTGCCACGCGCCGGCCGTCGCTGTTTCTGGCCTTGGTGCTGCCGCCGCACGTGATGACGACGGGCTATGATGGAGCGGCGGCGCACGATGCCATCGCCTCTGGTGGATCTGTGTGACGGTTTGTCGCGTTCTGGTTGCATGATCGATTGACGACGTGTCGAGGTGTTGGTCTAATATCGTTGTCGCCTAACTGTCACTGTGCCTGCGTTTTCCCCTTGACTCAGCACCTTTTCCACAGCGTTGGTTGCTGTTCTGTCAATTTTATCTAAACTTCATTCGATTTGCCGCTGACGTATGGATGTCGATAAATTCCGGCACTGTGCATTATTCGCGACTTGCGCATCCCCATGTGCACAGGCACGATGTCTACCGAAGATGACCGGCGGCACAAGCCGGGACTGGTGGATGAGGAATATCGACATGCAGCCCACGCTCGACCGGGGCGCAGTGCAGCCCCGTACCTTATGGGCCGATTGGCTCAGACCTCTCACGTCCAACCGAGTCGACGAGGGGGAGCGGACGCGTTCTCTTCTCGTCCTACGGTTCTCACTGCTGAACTTGCTGGGTGTCGCGCTGGTTGCGGCCGCAGGTTTGCAGGGGTGGATCGGCCCCCTGTTCGACGGTTCGGCACGCTGGATGGTCACGATCATCTGCGTCACCTTCGCCATCGGCCTGATCTGGTGCGCGCGGCTCGTGCTCGATACCGGGAACGAGCTCGACCAGGTCAAGTCGGGCCGCGTCCGGCCGGGTTCGCGCACCAGTCGGCATCTGACGGCGTTGGTCGGCAGCGGTCGCAGCCATCGGCAAGCCCTGGAATCGGCCCTGCGCATCAAGCTTTCGGCGCGCATCGCGGGCGTTCGGCACATCGCCGGCAGTCTCGTCTTTCTGGGCCTCATCGGCACGGTGATCGGCTTCATGATCGCGCTCTCGGGGGTTGACCCCAGCAACGCGGCGGACCCGGCGGCGGTAGCGCCCATGGTCGCTACGTTGATCGACGGCATGGGTCTTGCACTCAGCACCACGTTGGTTGGCGCGATCACCAATCTTTGGCTGATGGGGAACTACCGCTTGCTCGAGCATGGAACGTCGAAGCTGCTTGCTGAACTGATCGAACGAGGTGCCACGCACGATGGCGCTTGAGCCTCTGTTCGAAGACAGCGAAAGCACGGTCTTTCGCGACGTCCTGATGCTGGCGCTGGCCGGCTTCATGGCGATCGTCGTCTTGCTGCTGCCGCATCTCAATCCACCTGGCGAGGAGGCGACCGCTTCCGCCATTCCGCCTGGCAACGTCCTCATCGAGGCGCGGTGGCCGGACAACCTGCGCACCGATGTTGACCTTTGGGTCGAGGCGCCCGGCGACGTGCCGGTCGGCTACTCCAACAAGGGCGGCGCGGTGTTCAACCTGCTGCGTGACGATCTCGGCATGCGCGCCGACGCGACGCCGCTCAACTACGAAGTGAGCTACTCCCGCGGCATCGTCGCGGGCGAGTACACGGTGAACCTGCATCTCTATCGCAACGAGGAGGACAAGCGCCGCGCCGTGCCGGCCACCGTGATGGTCAGCGTCAAGGACAACGAGGACCGCGGGGCCAAGCAGATCCTGATGAGCGAGGTGAGCCTGCAGCGCGAAGGGCAGGAAATGACCGTCTTTCGTTTCGAGCTCGACGCCAACGGCCGGCTCGTCCCGGGCAGCGTTCACGGCTTGCCGAAGCCGCTAAGAAGGGGGAGCAAGTCGTGACCCTTGTTCCTCTGTTCTACACCGCGATGGTGGCGCTCGCTGGCGCCATCGCCGCACTGGCGCTCTGGGCGCGCGTGCGGCGCTCGCTGAAGGTCCTGGTGTTGAGCCTTACGGCGGCTTGGCTCATCGTCGCCTATGGTGCGCTCGCGGAGCTGCTCAGTCGGCCGAAGCCGGTCGATCTGGAGTTCGCTCGAACCAGCGTGCCGGAGGCCGACGTCCTTGCGGGCCGGATCGTCGAAGGTGAGGCAATCTACATCTGGCTCAGCTTCCTCGATCTCGAGGAGCCGCGGGCCTACCGCCTACCGTTCGACCGCGACACGGCCGAGCAGCTGCGTGAGGCCCTCGAGGAGGGCGAGCAGAACGGTTCGGGCGTGCGCATGCGGATGCCGTTCGAGAACAGTCTCGACGACATGGAGCCGCGGTTCTACGCGCTACCCCAGCCGCGGCTGCCGCTGAAGCCGGACTCGCCGGACGGGCGACAGCCTTTCCGCTTCGACAGCCCCGGGCAGAGCGCCTGAAGCTCCCGCGACGACGGCCGGTACCGACGCGCCGGGCGTCGCCCGCGGGTTCAATCGCGGCGCATCGTCCTCTCGACAACGACCGCAGTGGGCTATCGCCGCGCCGGCAAGCGTGATTCGGTGGCGTGGCGTCTTAGTCGGTACGCCTTGTTGGCGGGGCGCTCGTGCGCCCCGCGGTGTCAGCCGATCAAGACGTCCGGTCCATCGAACTGGGTTTGTGCTTGGAAGAGGATACTCTCGTCCGCGATCGCATCGTTGAGATCGTTCTCGCCGACGCCTTCGAGGATAGCGATTGTCCGCCAACCGATTCCGGCGAGGTCGGCTTTCACGTAGACCTCGTTGCCGAGCGTGTAGGCCGTCAGGACGTCATCCAGATCGGCGTGGTTCGCGAGCAGGCCCGCCTCAAAGCTGAAGTGGTCCTGATCAAGGTCGAAGTCCTTGATCCGGTCCAGTCCCACCTCGCCGACCTCCCAGCCGACGACGTCGAAGCCGAGCCCCAGCGTAAGCTCGTTGGCGCCCTTGCCGCCAAAGAGCCAGTCGTTGTCGACACCCGCGTCGATCGTGTCGTCGTTGTCGCCGCCTCTCAAGACGTCGGCACCCGCAGCGCCGATGATGGTGTCCTCTCCGGCGCCCCCCAGGACCTCGTCATTGCCGCCCGCGGTCGAGACAGAATCATCACCGGCACCCGCATCGACGAAGTCGTTGCCGAGCGCCGTCCATATCGTGTCGCCCCCGGACAAGCCAAAGACGGTATCGTGGCCCTTGTCGGTCTGGATATGGTTGGCCCCACTGGTGCCGAGGACGTAGTCGTCGCCGATGCCGGTCGTGACGTTTTCAATGCCCGACAACGTCGTCGTGCCGAAGACGGTGTCGGCGTGCCCGAAGTACATGTAGACGTCGACGTCGAAACCATAGGTTCCGAAATCGGCGGTGTCGCTACCGACGCCACCGATCAGCGTGTCGCTGCCGGACCCGCCTTCGAGTCGATCGTCCCCGGCGCCGCCGTCGAGGATGTCGTCGCCGGTCCCACCCGACAGCGTGTCGTCGCCGTCGCCGCCTTCGAGCGTGTCGTTGCCCTGGTCGCCGAACAGGGTGTCGTCATCCTTGCCACCCTGCAGCGTGTCGACGCCCTGGCCGCCGCGCAGCGTGTCGTTGCCCGCGCCGCCCACGACGAGGTCGTCATCACCGTTGCCGTGCATGGTGTCGTCGCCGAAGCGACCATGCAGGTAGTTCGACATGTCGTCGCCGGCGATGATGTCATCGAAGTCACTGCCGATTAGGTTCTCGACGCTGAGCACGATATCGAGCGCGAAGTTGCCGCTGACGCCGATCCGCTCCACCTGATTAGCCGAGAGGTCCGCATCAATGCCGGTGGTGGCATAGATGTAGCTGAGCATATCGTTGCCGGTCCCACCGTCGATGGTGTCGACAGCATATTGCGGTAACACGCCACCCCACGGCTGCGGCACGAAGCTCAAGTCGGTGTCATCAGCGTAAATCATATCGTCGCCGCCTAAGGCGAAGACTGCTGTACCGACATTCAGGTCGTCGAGCACATCGGCTCCGTTGCTTCCGACCACAGGAACAAACATCGCTCCATCTCCATATCGAAGTAAAGAGATGGCCTAACCGCCCAGGCGGCTAGGTATCTCGTTCGACAAGCATCATCGGCGAGGCCCGGAGACGGAAGCCGCAGCGACAATTCCTCATCATGCAGGAATGCCGTTAGAGAATGTGATCTTCAGCACTGCTAGGAGGCGACGCTAGATTTATCCGAGAACTCAATCAAGAAGTGCGCGTGGTTGGGGTCGGGGTATTGGAGCTCATTCGAGTCTCGACTCGCGGTGGACCCCATTCGCTCCTTGCCGAGCTGCTCATGTGGTCGCGCGCGTGCCACCTCGGCGGCTGGACAGGAACCAGAGGTGGCGCAACATGAAGCTGTAAGAACGTTGCGTGCTCAGGGCGTCGCGCGATGAACTGGGACGACCTCAAGGTGGTGCTAGCGATCAGCCGGGCCGGTTCGCTGACCGGTGCGGCACAGATGCTGGGCATTGACCAGTCCACGGCGGGACGCCGCGTGTCCTCTCTCGAAGCTGATGTTGGGGCCTTGCTGTTCGTCCGCTCGAAGACCGGCTTCACGCCGACCACTGCTGGCGAGAGCGTGATCGAGCGCGCGCTCGAGATCGAGGCGCGCGCGGAGCGCCTCGCGGAAGAGGTGAACGGGATCGATCGCGGCCCGGTCGGTCTCGTGCGGATCATCGGCAATCCCTGGACTCTGGCGCGGATCGCGGCCGTCGCGCTGCCGCCGCTGATGGCGCGCTTCCCCGGGCTCGACATAAGAACCATCGGCGGGTCGCAGTCGCGTAGTCTGGCGCGCAACGACGCGGCCTTGGCGCTGTGGTTTGAGATCCCGCCGCGCGAGGGCGAATTCGCCTTCAAGCTCGGCGATGTGCCTTACTCGCTCTACGCGCCGCGCGGCGTCGACCCAGAGACCTTG
Organism: uncultured Geminicoccaceae bacterium; assembly: GCA_964445185.1. Lineage (GTDB taxonomy): Bacteria > Pseudomonadota > Alphaproteobacteria > Geminicoccales > Geminicoccaceae > JAAAPF01. The sequence continues at coordinate 23,137 of CAYUKE010000003.1, read as the reverse complement.
GGCTGGGTCTCCTTTTGGGACGATGATGCGCCGCGGCGCGAACCGGCCCGTTGGATCCAGAAGACACGGCGGACGGATGAGGCGCTTCGACTGACGGCGACGGATTCGGCCGTGCTTCTCGCTGGCATCCGCGCCGGCATCGGCAAAGGACTGTTGCCGATGTGCCTTGCACGAGGCGACGACAAGCTCACGCGGATAACCAGCGGACCGCCGGATCTTGTACGAGCCTTGCACCTTCACGCGCACCCCGACACGGTGCAAACGTCACGTGTACAGGCGGTCATGCGTTCGCTGCATGACACCTTCGCGGACGCTTTCGGTGCGACCGCGGCCGACCCCGATGCGGCGGTGCATCGTTGAGGCGGAGACGAGGCAGCCGATGCAGCTGACGACGGCGGAGATCGACCTTCTGCGGACTAGCCTCCGTCGCTTGGCGCTCGCCTCCGAGCAGTGCGCGCTGACCTTCTACGACCGCCTTTTCGAGGTCGCGCCGGAGACTCGGTCGCTCTTCTCGGGCGATATGGACAAGCAGACGGTCAAGATGATGAGTACTCTTGGCACCATCGTGTCGCAGATCCGCGATCACGACACGCTACGTCCGCTCCTGCGCGACTTGGCTGTTCGACATGTCGGCTACGGTGTCTTGCCCGAGCACTATGGGCACATCGGCGAGACCCTGTTCTGGACCCTGGGGCAGCAGTTGGGCGCCGAGTTCACGGCAGAAACGGAAACCGCGTGGCGGCGTGCCTTCGATCAGCTAGCGGCGCGCATGATCGATGCGGCGTATGACCCTTCGAGCGAGGCAAAAACATGACCACGGGCGCAGAGTCTTCACCGCGGCCGGCGGTTCTCTACACCACCTTCGCGGACATGGAGCAGGTCCGGGTGTTCGCCGACGCGGTGCTCCGCGCGCGCTTGGCGGCTTGCGTCAATGCGCTGCCGACGATGCGCTCGTTCTACCGCTGGCAGGGTGAGATGCATGACGATCCGGAAGTGGCCTGCCTGATCAAGACAAGAGCGGACCTGAAGGCAGCGCTGATGGACTTTGCCGCCGCGCATCACCCGTACGACACGCCGGCGTTGCTCTGGTTCGATACGGACGATGCGGCCGCCGGTTTCGCCACCTGGATCTGTGCGGAGACGCGGTCCGAGGCCTAGGCGGCGGCGACCTCGAGCGGTGCTGCACCGTCGGCCGCCACCGCCACCAGTGGCGCCAGGGGGCGCTCCGCGCGCGGGCCGTATTGCTGGATGATCACGCCCGCGCAGAGCGCGCCAAGGCGCCCACTCGCGCGTAGATCCATGCCTTGGGTGACCCCATGCAGGAAACCCGCCGCGAACAGGTCGCCCGCGCCGGTCGTGTCGACCACGCTCGGCACACGCGCTGCATCGATGACGTGCACCTCCTCGCCGCGCACGATCACCGCGCCTTTAGCGCCGCGCGTCAGCGCTGCGATCTCGACCCGGCTGCGGATGGCCTGCAGTGCCACGTCAAAATCGGGCGCCTCGTAGAGGCTTGTGATCTCAGCCTCGTTCGCGACGAGGATATCGACCTCATGTTCGACGAGATGGCGAAAATCCGCGCGCCAACGCTCGCAGCAGAACGGGTCAGATAGGCTCAGCGCCACCATACGCCGCGCGCCGTGGGCGATCGCGGCGGCTTCGCGACAGGCGGCCTTCGCGTCCGGCTTGTCCCATAGATAACCCTCGAGGAACGTGATCTGCGCCGCTTCGATCCGCGCGCGGTCAAGGTCGGTGGGGCCGAGCTCGGTGCTCGCGCCGAGATAGGTCAGCATGGTCCGTTGCGCGTCCGGATGCACGAGCACGAGGCACCGGGCCGTCGGCGATCCCGACGTCGCCGGTGGGTTGTCGAAAGAGACACCCGCCGCGCGGCAATCGTGCACGAAGACTTGTCCGAACTGGTCGTCGCAGACACGTCCGACGAAGCCGGCTCGGCCGCCGAGCGCGGCGATCGCGGCCATCGAGTTGGCAACACTGCCGCCAGACATCTCGATGCCCGCCGCCATCCGCGCGTAGACTTGGTCCGCTTGCGCGGCATCGACGAGTGACATGGCGCCAATCGCAAAGCCTGCTTCGGCCGCGACAGACGGCGGCGTTGGCGCGATGATGTCGACGATGGCGTTGCCGATGCCGACCACGTCGAAATCGGCTTCGGCGGCGCTCGTCACCATTCGACGGCTCCTCTACGGTTGGTAGCGTGAGCATAGGTGCCGTCCCCGAGGACGCAAGGCGGGGCCGGACGCGAGGTCGGCAGATGCTGCGGGACGTGGGCCGCGTTCTGGCCCAGGCTGGTGATCGGCGACTTTGGGGCATCGTCGTGCGGGCGGTCGCAGCTACAGCGGCCCTTCTCGCCGCTGCCGTGGCTGCGTTGAGCGTCGGCTTGGCCGCGCTGCCTACGACGGGTTGGGCCGCCCTCGACGCCGCCGTGCCATGGCTCGGTGGCGCGGGCGGCGCCGTCGTGGCGATCGTTATCGCGCCGCTGGTGACACTCAGCGTGCTTGGGCTGTTCGTGGACGACGTCGCTGCTGCCGTCGAAGCGCGCTGGTATCCCGATCTGCCGACACCGCCCACCACGTCGGTGCTCGTCGGCCTCGGTCACGCACTGCGCCTGCTTGGCCTGGCTACAGTGCTCAACGTTTTGGCTTTGCCGGCCTACCTGGTGTTTCCGGCGGCCAACGTCGTGCTGTTCGTGGCGCTGAACGGCTACCTCTTTGGGCGCGAGTACTTCGATGCGGTCGCCGCTAGGCGCGCACCAGTCGACGTCGTCCGACTGCGCCGCGCCTATCGCGGCCAGGTTTTTGCGGTCGGCGTGGCAATTGCTATTTTCGCCCTGGTTCCGATCGTCAATTTCCTCGTGCCGGTCGTCGGAACCGCGCTTATGGTGCACGCCCTGGAAAGCGCAAGGCGTGCCGATGGCGGTTTGTCCGAGGGACGGAAGGCGTAAGCGCCGGGCCGTTGGCATGAACGCAAAAGTCGATTAGTGTTCGAGATAATCTCTCTAAGCGATGGGAGAACCGATGTTCCGACGACGCGAGACGGCGACGATCGAGGACCCGCCGGAGCGGGAGCCTACGACCTCGAGGCTTGAACTGCCGAGGCGTATTTTGGACGTTCCGGTCGTGCCGTCCGGCCCCGGGAGCAACGCGCACGCTGTTGGTCGCGTCACCATCGGTGGTGATTTCGGACCGACGCTGTGGGGCGATCATCCTTGGAATGGCCGGGCCGACGCCCAGCGCCACCTGGCGGTCGGTCAGGGCATCCGCCTCGTCGGCGAGATCGTCGGCTGCGCGCGGCTGACGATCGACGGCGAGGTCCACGCGGCTTTGGAAGCAGCCGAGCACCTGGTCATCCACGAAGGGGGCCGGTTCGAGGGCAGCGGCGAGGTCGAGACCGCGGACATTGCCGGTGTTTTTGATGGCACGCTCAGCGTTCGCGGACGCTTGCTGATCCGCGCCACGGGCCGGGTTCACGGCGACATTCGCTTCGGCGAGCTCGAGATTGAGCGTGGTGGTGAGGTCGGGGGCAAGATCGACGCCCAACCTCGTGCGCCACACCTTACACCCGTTCGCGCCGCCGCTGGCGGCGACTAAGCGGTATCTCAGCTGCGAGGCTTCGGCGGCGCGTCGCCGGCGAGGATCGCCGGGTCGACGCCCATTGCCTTGGCTAGGCTGACGGTCCCACTGCCGCGTCGGGCGGGCTGCTGCTGGCCGGCGTCGGGCGACCACGCTGTCGCGAAGAGGATGTCGACGGTCACCTTGATCCGGCCGCGGGCGTCGCTGTCCTCGCGCGCGTAGTGCGCCGCCATGGCGCCGAGCACATCACGACGCAGTGGTGTTCGGCGTCGCTCCTGCAACGTGTTGGCCTCGCCGGCGCGCCGAAGTTCGGCCAGGAGACCGAACGTGTCGGCATAGGTGAGGGTGATCCGATCGAGGTCGACGACCGGCAGAGCGAAGCCTGCACGCTGGAGTAGCGAGCCTAGGTCGCGAACGTCGACGAAGGGCAGGACCCGCGGGCTGACACCGCCCGTCACCGCGAGCTCCGCGGCCAGCAGCGCACGTCGCAGCTCGATCAGCGTGTCGCCACCCGGCAACGCCATGAGCAAGAGGCCGTCGGGCCGCAGCGTGCGACGGAGTTGAGCGAGGAGCCCTGGCAGGTCGTTCACCGCGTGCAGGCTCAGGACGCTGAAGACGGCATCGAAAACGCCGTCCCGAAACGGCGGAAGCTCGAGGCCGCCGACCACGCGCGCGCCTTGCGCGCACGTTACCAGGCTGGGTGACGGGTCGAGCGAGACCAGTTGCAGCTCGGGCCAACGTGCCGTGAGCGCCCGACCCAAAACGCCGTGGCGACAGCCGAACTCCAGCGCCGTGGCGAAGTCGCGCTTGATGTCAGCCAAGCGGTCGACGACGCGGCGAGTGATCTCCTCCAACAAGAAGGCGTCCTCGGCGGTGCTCGCCGCGTGCCGCTCGCGCTGCCGATGCAGCGCCTGAGCATCGATGATCGACGGGACCGTCATACGACGTGAGATAAGCGTAGCCGGTGAACGAGCAAGGCGAGTGTCGGATCGCGTCCTGGTCAGGAGCGCGAGCGGTGATCGGAAACAGCGTTGGCGTGGGCGTCGAAGCCTTCATAGGCGGCGAGGGTGCGGGCAGGACCCGCGAGTGCTGCGTATCCAGCGGGCGACACGTGGGCGATCGACGTTCGCTTGAGGAAATCGAACACCGAAAGCGGCGACCACGTCCGCGCGTGACCGCTCGTCGGCAGGACGCAGTTGGGCCCGATGACGAAATTGCCAAGCGTGATCGGCGTGTTGGCGCCGAGGAGGATTTCGCCGGCATGCGCCAACGAATCGAGGTACTGAAGCGGGTCGGCGGAGAGGACTTCTAGGTGTTCGGGCGCGTAGTCGTTCACGAACCGGATCGCCTCCGCCATCGACGGCGCGAGAACGATGCCGCCGCGCGGCCCGCCGAGCACCGCGCGACTGAAGCCGACGCGCTCGGGGCCCATCCGGCGCCAGTGCTGCGGCACGAACTCTCGCGCTGCCGCGGCCACGGCACGACAATCGGTGACGAGGTAGGCTGAGCTGTCCGCGCCATGCTCCGCCTCGATCAGGAGGTCGAGGGCCGCGGTCTCCGGGTTCGCCGTCGCGTCGGCAAGCACGATGGATTCGCTGGGGCCGGGCGGCAGGCTGGTGTCGATACGATCGGCCAGGGGGCGTTTCGCGGCCACGACCCACGGACTGCCAGGCCCGACGATCTTGGCGCACCGGGGAACCGTCTCTGTGCCGAAGGCGGCCGCGGCGACGGCGACTGCCCCACCGCATTTGTACACGTCCGTGACGCCCGCTCGTCTGGCCGCCACCAGGCTCGCCGCATCGACCCCGCCGTCGGGTGTCGGCGGGGTTAGGACGGCGATCTGCGGGACGCCCGCGATCACGGCCGGGATCGTTGTCATCATCATGACGCTCGGGAAGGCACCCTTGCCGCGGGGCACGTAGCAGGCCACCGACGGGATCGGCCCGTAGCGGTCGCCGGCGAGGACGCCGGGTCGGATCGTCTCCAGCCACATCCGCTCCGGCATCTGGCGTTGGTGGAAGCGACGGATGTTGTCGACGGCAAAGGCGATCGCCTCCTTGACCGCCGGTTCCAGCACGTCCTCCGCCGCGTCGAAGTCGTCGGGCGTTGCCTTTAGCCCTCCGCGTTCCAAAGCGGCCCCGTCGAACTCGCGGCCGAATCGCGCAACGGCGTCGTCGCCCCCGGTCCTGACGGCCTCGACAATCCGCGCCACGGGCTCTGCGTAGCCGGAGAGATCGGCCTCGGTGCGACGCATGAGGTTCTCGCGCTCAGTCGCATCGAGGTTTGCGAGCTCGAAGAGGTTGATCTCGCTGGTCATCCGTTCCGTCCTCCTGACGCACTCAGCCCAGGAGCAAGCTCCGGACCGCGAAGAAATGGCAGATAGCCGCCGTCATGACAAAGCCGTGCCAGACGACGTTCTGGTAGCGAAGGCTGTCCCACAGATGAAACGCCACGCCGACGGTGTAGAGGATCCCGCCGCCCGCCAGCAGCGCCAGCGTTGGCGGCGCCAGACCCGCGACCAGCGCGTCGGCGGCGACCAAGCCGCACCATCCGAGAACGAGATAGAGCAGGACGGCAAACATCCGGCCGAGACCCTTCGGATGGAAAAGCTTGATCGCTGCGCCGGCGAGCGCGACGAGAGCGACGAAGCCGAGCAAGATCCAGCCACGGGTGCCGCCGACGCCAAACAGGGCGAAGGGTGTGTAGGTGCCGGCGATCATCAAGAAGATGGCTGCCTGATCCAGCCTACGGAGGCGATCGCGCAGAGGCGATGCAGGGGCCACGTTGTATGCAGCCGAGCAGGCGACCATCGCGAGCAGCCCGGCGACGTAGACGCAGGCAGCGGCCATCACGAGCGGATCGCCCGCGTCCAGCACATCGCCGATCAGGATCGCGCTGCCGATCCCGGCTGCGGCCAAGCCGATGCCATGGACGACGGCATCGAGCAGGATCTCCTTGCGCGAATAGGGCCGCACCAGGGTCGTGACCCCGGTCATCCCGATGCTCCTTCTTGCTCAGGCGATCCCTTAGTCTCGACCAACCGGGCTTTCGCTGTCGACCCCCTGCGGCGCAGCGCTAGGGCCGAGCCGGTTCGTTCGCGGCTACGAGGTAGAGGGCATGGCGGATCCGCTCGAAAGTGGCCGCGCACGCGCCGGGTGGGCCGAGCCAGGCGGTCATCGCGTCGCCGTCGGCGGGCCGTGCGAAGAGGTAGCCCTGGCCGAAATCACACCCCAAACGCTGCAAGGCCGCGAGCTGCGCTTCGTTTTCGATCCCCTCGGCGACGACGCGCATCTGGAGGCTGTGCGCGAGGTTGACGATGGCCCGGGCGATCGTGGCGCTGTCGGGATCGGTGTCGATCTCGGCAACGAACGACATGTCGATCTTGAGGATGTCGACCGGAAAGCGCTTTAGGTGGGTAAGCGACGCGAAGCCCGTACCGAAATCATCGAGCGCGACGCTGAGGCCGGCATGGCGTAGCTCGCGGATGGTGGCCTCAATGCGGTCGTCGTCGGCGAGCAGCACATTCTCCGTGATTTCGATCTCAATGCTCTCCGGCGGAACGCCTTGGTCCGCGAGCACGCCCAGAAGGTTCGTAACGAAACTGGGGTCGCGCGCCTGCCCCGCCGCGATGTTCAAGGCGACTACGCCGGTCCAGTCGTGCGACCGGCGCCAAGCCGCGATCTGACGCGCGACCGCGTGGATCACGACGGCACCGAGCGCCGGCACGAGCCCGGCATCTTCGGCCGCATCGAGAAACGCCGCAGGCGCCAGCAGGCCGCGGGTTGGATGCCGCCAACGCAGCAGAGCCTCGAATCCGCGCGGGCGCCGACCCTCGATCGTCACGACCGGTTGGAAGACGACGCCAAACTCGTCACGGTCGAGCCCGTGGCGGATTTCGGTCGTGAGCTCGAGCTTAGCCAGTGCATGCGCACGCATTGCGGCTTCGAAGAAACGGAAAGTCCGCCGTCCGGTCGCCTTCGACCGGTAGAGGGCGATGTCGGCGTTCTTGAGCAACGTCTCCGGGTCACGCCCGTCGGCTGGAAAGCAGGTGATACCTAGGCTTCCGCCGGCGTGGATCTCGTGCCCGGCGAACGAAATGGGTGTCTGGAGGGCCTGCGTGATGCGTGCCGCGATGGCGGTGACCTCGTCGCGCGTGCGCCGCCCTTCCAGGATGAGGGCGAACTCATCGCCGCCGAGCCGGGCGACGACATCCTCGTCTCGAACCGCCAACTTCAACCGATGCGCGATTTCGACGAGTAGCGCATCACCCGCATCATGGCCGAGCGCGTCGTTCACGTCCTTGAAGTGGTCGAGGTCGACCAGGATCACGGCCCCGCGTGCCCGGCGGTCGGCAAGGACGTCGGCGAGGGCCTGGTTGAACGCTCGGCGGTTCCGCAGTTCGGTCAAGGGGTCCTTGAAGGCGAGGTCGGCGATCCGCGCCGCGTTCTCCTTGCTTGCGCTCATGTCCTGGACGAGCGCTTGCCAAGGCTCCCCGGCGCCATCCACCTTGACGACGGTGATGAGCAGCGGAACCCGCGACCCGTCAGGGCGGAGCGTCTCCATCTCGTAGGAGGGACAGATCCCGTCACGATTCAGCCGGTCGCGTGCCGCTGCGTCGGCCGCCATGCAGTCTGGTGGGATGAGGTCCAGCAACGATAGGCCGTCAGGTTCGAAGGTCGCGCGATCGTAGCCGATCATCGCCAGATAAGCGTCGTTCGCGGTCTGCACGTGATAGCCGTTGCCCGCGCAGACGCCGATGACGTTGGCCTCCTGCAGCGCTTCCAACCGCTGCCCGAGTTCTCGGGTCCGTGCTTCCGCGGCCTTGAGCGCCGAGAGGTCAAGCACCAGAGCCTGGGCGAGCTGCCGTTCGCGGTCGACGCAGACAAGGGTGACCAGCGCTGGCACGCGCGTCCCGTCAGGGCGCAGGAACTCCTTCTCATATGGCGGGCACGCCCCTTCGTTGAAGAGTGCTGTCACCGCTGCCTGCAGTTGCCCGCGCCACTCGGGCGGCGTGATGTCCTCGGCATGCAGGTCGCTCGCTTCGAAAGCCTCGCGGCTGTAGCCGACGATGCGAAGATACTCGTCGTTGGCGCTGAGGATGCGGGTTCTTGCGCAGGTGCAGAAGCCAACGACATTGGCCGCTTCGAGCCGCTCGAGGCGCGTCGCAAACTCGCGAAGGCGGTCTTCGGCCGCCTTTTGCGCCGTCAAGTCCAGCACCAGGGCCTGCCAGCGTCGACCGCCATCCTCCAGTGCCACCAGCGTGACGAGGACCGGCACCCGCACGCCGTCCCGCCGCAACGCGACCTTCTCCTTCGGGGCGCAGCGTCCGTCGCGGGCCATGGCCTGGGCGCAAACCTCTAGGTCAGGCAGCGATTCCGGGGCGGTGACGTCGGCGAGGCCGATGCCGCCGGCGTCAATCGCGTCGCGACCGTAGCCGATGATCCGCAGATAGGCGTCGTTGGCCGCGAGTATGCGTTGGTCGACTCCGGCGCAGATGCCCACGACGTTGGCGTCCTCGAGCGCCTCCAGACGCATGCTGAGCTCGCGCATGTGGGCTTCGGCAGCCTTCCGCGCGCTGGTATCCTCGACCAGCGCCAGCCAGCGTCGCTGAGCGCGGTCGAGGGCGACGACCGTGAGCGTCACCGGAACGCGGTGTCCGTCGCGGTGCCGGAATTCCCTTTCCTTGGGGCGCGATTGGCCGTGGCCAAACACCTCGTGGATGATCTCGGCATCGACGTCACGCCCGTCATCCGGCGTGATATCCCGCCAGCGAATTGACCCGCGCTCTAACTCCGTTCGCGTGCGGCCGACGGTGCGCAAGAACTCGTCGTTCGCGGTAGCGATCCGCCCGCCTAGTCCGGTGACGACCCCGATGACGTCAGCGTCCTCCAGCAGCCGCAGACGGTTGGCGAACTCGCTGGCTTCAGCTTCCGCTATGGCCAGCGTGGTCACGTCGCGGCCAGTGCCATGGTAGCCCGCGAATGCGCCGTTGGCGTTAAAGTACGGCGCGCCGCTAATCTCGAACCACGCCGCCGAGCCGTCGTCGCGCCGAAGCTTGAAGCGAAGGCATTGAAAGTGCGCGTTCGTCGCGAAGCGGTTGCGGAGCGTGTCCCAGACGTCTGCGTCGGCAGTGATGCCTGACGCCTCCCAGTAACGCCGACCGATGAAGCGGGTTGCCGGCGCACCCGCGATCATCGGGGCCGAGAGGCAAGTGAGCCGGTGGTGCGCATCTGTCTCCCAAACCCAGTCTGAAGCGGCGGCGAGGAAGGCGTGCAAGCGATCGTCAGCGCGTCGGAGCCGCGCTACCGCACTCCGGTGCCGACCCACCTCGCGGCGAAAGCGCTCATCCGCGCGCCGCAGGCGAAGCTCATCGGCGGCGACGGCGGCGAGTTCGCGGAGTGCGTCGAGAGCCTGCGCCGACAGCGCGCGCGGCTGGGTGTCGATGGCGCAGAGAACGCCGATCGCCGAGCCGGTGCGTGTCGGCAGCGGCACGCCCGCGTAGAACCGGACGCCGGCATCGGTGACCAGTGGGCTGTCCGCCACGCGTGGATCGCGGGTTGCGTCCTCGATGACCAGGGGGGCGGGATCGAGGATGGCATGCGCGCAGAGCGCCGCGCGTCGTGGCATCGCCTTGGCCTTGAAGCCAACCTTCGCCTTGCACCAGCAGCGCTCGGCGTCGACGAACGTGAGTGCGGCGATCGGGACGTCGAGAAGCTGCGTGACGAGCCGCGCCAAGCGGTCGAAGGGTTCCTCCGGCGCGCTGTCGAGGACGCCGGAGGCGCGCAGGTCCTGGAGGCGGGCGGCTTCGTCCGCTGGGATGAGTGCCGAGGGCATGTACGAGGACGCCAAGCCGAGGTTGAGACGCTTCGCCAGCGTCGCAGGGGTGTCCTAAGGAACGGTTATGCAGGTGGCTTTCCGCGTGCGTCCATTCCGCGAAAGCGGGTACCGTACCAAGGATCGTAGGGGCAGCGGACCCGCCGGGCGCAGGGCGGGTCGTGATCCGGCGGAGGAGGGCGAGGCGTGAATATCGCCAGTGTGCTGGCGGCCGAGGCCGGGAACTGTCTCGCCGCCAACTACACCGAAATCTTCGGAAGCGTGCGTCCAGAGTTCGCGGATATCCTGCGCACGTCGGCGCGTGTGGTTATCGAGCGGATCGCCAACAGCGACGCGCTCTACCACGATGCCGACCACACCATCCTCGTCACCACCGTCGGCCAGGCAATCCTGCGCGGTCGCCTGCTTGCCGAGCATGTCACGCCCGAGGATTGGGCGCATTTCACGATCGCGACGCTGCTTCATGACATCGGCTATCTGCGCGGCATCTGCCCGGGTGACGGCGAGGGTCGCTATCAGATCAATGACGCCGGCGACACGATTGCGCTCGCGCGGGGCGCCTCGGACGCCGCGCTTGCGCCCTATCACGTCGACCGCGCCAAGATCTTCATCCGCGATCGGCTCCGCCAAGCCCAATACATCGATCCCGAGCGGGTCGCGCACGCCGTCGAGTTGACGCGGTTCCCGGTGCCGGACGACGATGACCACGGCGCGACCGGCGATGAGCCAGGCCTCGTCCGCGCCGCTGACCTGATCGGCCAGCTCGGCGATCCCTATTACCCAACGAAGTGGAACGCACTCTACTATGAGTTCTTAGAGACCGGTGTCGCCGAAAAATTGAAGTATCAATCCCCAGCGGATCTTGCAGAACACTATCCAAGGTTCTTTTGGGATTGTGTTTCTCCTTACATTCAGGATGCGATCGCGCACCTAGACCGGACGGAACAGGGCAAGCGTTGGCTGGCGCAACTCTATAGCCATGTGTTCGTCGAGGAGCACGTCCGCGGCAGGCATGGTCCTGAGCGGGCGCACAACGAGGCGCCGACGGCGCCCGACCTGGGCAAGCCCGACTAAGTTCGCCCCAATACTCACGGCACTGTGAGCCGCGAGGCGGATGGTCGCGCCTCCTGCGTGATGAACCGCACCGAGGTCGCATCACGAACAAAGCGTAATGCACGGGTGCATTTCATCATCCCTGGAGGAGGGACCCGCCGTGCAGGTTTTTGAGCAATCCGTCGTCGCGCAGTGGAACGAAGTCCTCTTGGACGCCATCCGGTCGGGTGGCGCAAAGCCGACCGAAACGAGCTATCAGCTCTATATCACACACGTCGCCGTCTACGACGCGTGGGCGGCGTACGACGCGGACGCGTACGGCGTCTACGCGGACATCGAACGCCCGCTCGCCGAGCACACCGAGGCGAACGAGATCGAGGCGGCGAGCTACGCTGCCTATCGCGCGCTGGTCGAGTTCTTTCCGGATCAACAGACCAAGCTCGACGCCTTCATGGCGGAGCTCGGCTTCGATCCCGCAGTGACCACCCTAGATCCGTCGACCGCGGCCGGCGTCGGCAACTTGGCGGCTGCGCAGGTGTTCGGCGCGCGCGCCGACGATGGCTCCAACCGCGAGAACGCCTATGCCGACACGACGGATTACCAGCCGGTCAACAGCGCCGATCCGGATGCGCCGAACGCGCCGGGCGGTGCGGACTTCGACGCCAACCGCTGGCAGCCGCTGCGTGTGCCGAACGGCACAGCGCTGGACGAGAACGGCAATCCTGTCGCGACCGACGATCCGTCGACCTATGACGATCAGCTCGGCTTGACGCCGCATTGGGGCGAGGTCACGCCCTTCGCGCTGCCTTCGGGTGATGCGGTTCGCCCACCCAACGCGCCACAGCTCGGCGATTTCGGCGAGTATGTCGACGCGACGGGCAAGGTCACCACGGGGGATGCCGCCTATCGCGAGCAGTTCGGCGAGGTCCTCGCCTTCAGTGGTGATCTCACGGCTGAGCGGCGGCTCATTGCCGAGTTCTGGGCCGACGGTCCGCGGACCGAATCTCCTCCCGGGCACTGGAACCAGATCGCGCAGGACATCGCCAAGCGGGAAGGCTACGGCATCGACGACGATGCCAAGCTCTTCCTCGCCCTGAATGCCGCGATCCTCGACGCCGGGATTGCCACCTGGGAAGCCAAGTACGCCTACGACTACATCCGGCCTCAGTCAGCCATCCGGAACCTCTATGCCGGCGAACTCGTCGAGGCGTGGGCCGGCCCCAATCAAGGCGTGCAGACGATCCCCGGCGAGACCTGGCAGCCCTACCAGGCGACGACCTTCGTCACACCGCCTTTCCCGCCCCACACCTCGGGCCATAGCGGCTTCTCGCGGGCGGCCGCCGACACCATCACGGCATATGTTGGGAGCGACGCCTTCTTCGACGGCCTCTCGCAGAGCAACTACGACCTCGACGACATCCCCGGCCTCGACTTGCTTGGTCAGTATGTCGGAACCGAGCTCGCGTTCGAAGACTATGACGGGCCGCCCGTGGTTCTCCAGTGGGACACGCTGCGCGACGCGGCGGACGAGGCGGGCATCTCGCGGCTCTACGGTGGCATCCACATCCAGGACGAAGACCTCTACGGTCGTCAGATTGGTGCCGACGTGGCGGAGATCGCGCGGGTGCGCTGGGAGGCGCTCTTCACGCGCGGTGGTGACGACGTCATCGAGGCTGAGCCGGAAGGGGGCGCGCTTTTCGCCGGACCAGGCGACGATGTTGTCACCGGGAGCGACGTCGACGACGTGATCGATGCCGGCGCCGGCACCGACCAGGTTGACGGTCGCGGCGGTGATGATGTCATCGTTGGCGGTGACGGTTGGGACCTCGTTGTGGGCGGTGCCGGCGACGACGTGCTGGACGGCGGCGCCGGTCGCGATCGGCTGGAGGGCGGCTCCGGTGCCGATACGCTCGCGGGCGGCGACGGGCTGGACCGCCTTCTCGGGGGCTCTGGTGCTGACCGGTTCGTGGTCGCTGCCGACGACACGGGTTTCGACGTCGTGGAGGACTTCGAGGTCGGCACCGACACGCTGGTGCTGCTTGGCTTTGCTGCGGATGCCGACGTCCGCCTCAGTCAACGCGACGGCTACACCGTGATCGCCAGCGGCTGGGACTGGGTAGCGACGCTGAACGGTGTTTCGGCGGCGGACCTCGCCATCGGGACCGACATCATCGTCGAGCCCGACACGGTTGCCGTCGTCTGATGTTGGGGGCAGGGCGGCTCCGGCCGCTCCGCCTTCATCGCGAGCGCAAGAACAGTTCGAGCCCGACGATCCGGTCGATCAGCCAGATCGAGACGGCGGCGATGGCGATGTACACGACCGAGAGCGCGGCGAGGTCGGGCGTGATGATGGCGCGGATCGAGTTGTACATGAGCACCGGCAGGGTGACGATCCGCGCGTCGACCAGCAGCAGGCTCACGAGGAATTCGTTGAGCGCGAGGATGAACATCAGCAGCGCGCCGGTGATGACACCGGGCATCACCGCCGGCAGGGTCACGGTGACAAAGGCGGTGACGGGCCCGGGGGCGAGGTTCGCCGCGGCGTGCTCCAAGTCCGGGTTGAGATTGTTGACGGCGGCGGCAACGGCCCAGGTCATGAAGGGGAGGTTGATGATGCAGCACGCGAGGCCGACCGGCCACAGGGCGCCGAGCCAGCCCAGCTGGCCGAAGATCAACATCAGCCCAAGCCCGGAGACGATGAGCGGCACGGTAAAGGGCAGCAGCAGGTAGATCTGGATCGGCGTTGCGTAGCGCAGGCGCCAGCGCCCGAGCGCGATGGCCGCGAGGGTGCCAGCCGGCAGGGCGAAGGCTGTGCAGACGGCCGCGACGTACAGCGAGCGCGCGAGTGCATCGGTGAACGCGCGCTCCTCGAGGAGCGCCGCGTACCACCGCAGTGAAATGCCTTCGGGCGGAAACGCGATGATGTTGGCACTCGTCAGCGAGGCGACGACGATGACGAGTGTCGGCACCGCGAGCAGAACAAGGTCGAAGCCGACGATGGCCCAAAGAATACGGCGTGCCCAGGCCGTCGTCATCATAGCCCGTCGGCCCTCCCGTGCGGCTGCTCGAACGAGGTCGGACGATAGTTTGGCGCAGGAACGTCGCGAAGATCGACCTGTGGCCCCGCACATTATGCGTCTGGCGTGGACGGTCCGTTGCTCATCGCTTGGTTTTTCCGGGTCCGTCTGTCCGCCATGTCGGTGTTGTCCGGTCGATCGACGCGACCGTCACCGCCAGTGGGGCTGATAGCATGATTGGGTTCGACCAACGCCAAACCGCGATCCGGGCCGAGGTTCAGACACGGCGTCTACTGCGCGTCGACGCCAGCGCCCGACGCGAAGGATCAACGACGCGAGGGCTCCTCGACGCGGTCGTGGCGCGGCTGCGGCCGGCAGAACTCCTGTCGCGTGATCTCGCCGACGGCGCTCCGCTGATCGACGACACATGGATCGTTGCCCGCGACACGCCCGCCGACGCGCGAACGACCGCGCAGCGGGACGCGCTCGTCTGGTCGGATATGGCGATCGCCGAGTTGCAGTGGGCCGATACCGTCGCCATCGGCATGCCCCTCTACAACTTCGGACCGCCGGCCGCGTTGAAGGCGTGGATCGATCAGGTGGCGCGCCCGCGCATCACCTTCCGCTACACGTCCGCCGGGCCGGTCGGGCTGTTGGCCGGCAAGCGCGCCATCATCGCCTTCGCGGCTGGCGGTACGGGCTTCAAGAGCGAGATCGATTTCGCCTCGGGCTACATCGAGCACGTGCTCGGCTTCGTCGGCATCGACGACGTCACCTTCGTTCGAAGCGAAACCGACGTCGAGGCGCTCCACGTCGCGCGCATGGCCGCCTGACCACGCATCCGAAGGCCCCGGCGGTCACGACCGGGGCCGCTGCGGCACCTTGATCGCGATTGAGCACACACCGACCATCGCGAAAGAGGATGCCACCTGGGAGCGAGGTGAGATCGATGACACGCGCGCGCCGCACGCTGGCCAAGCTGATCTTTCCCAACCGAAACACGCGCGCCCGGGTCAAGCGAACGGCATTGTCGCGGCGCTCGTTCTTGGAAACCGGCGGCGCGACCGTAGCGGCGCTCTCCGCGCGCGGTCCCGCCTTGGCATCGGCCCCGAGAGTAGCCGTCATCGGCGCCGGCCTCGCCGGCCTGACCGCAGCCTTCATGCTCGAGAAGGGTGGCGCAGCGGTGACGGTGTACGAAGCGCGCCGTCGGCCCGGAGGCCGCGTGCACAGCGTGAAGGCGCCGTTCGCCCAAGCGCTGCTCCTCGATCTAGGCGCCTCGCTGATCAATTCGGATCATGCTGACGTCCTTGCGCTGGTCGATCAGTTGGGGCTCGAGCTGTTCGAGATGCAGCTTGAGCCGAGGGACGGTATGCCGGTCGACGCGTTCTATTTCGGCGACCGCTGGGTTGCTCAGCCGACGCTGGCGGCAGCGCTCGGGCCGCTCGCCGAAGCCATCGAACGGGATGCCGCGCTGCTGGACGAGGATTGGGACGCCCATCTCGAACGCTTGGATGGACAGTCGGTCGCCGACTACGTCGCCGCTGTCGAGGGCGGGGACGCCAAGCTGCGTCGCGCCGTGATCGAGGCCGCCGTGCGCGGCGAGTACGGTGTGGAAGCCGGCGATGCCTCGGCGCTGGAGCTCATCTGGCTCGCTCCCCAGGTCGATGGCGAGCAGGTCACGCTCTTGGGCGGCAGCGACGAGGCGCTGACGATCGCGGGCGGCGCCGGCCGGCTGCCCGAAGCGCTTGCGGCGCAGCTCGCGGCGCCCGTGCGCTATGGCGTGCCGGTCGCGCGGATCGCCGACGACGGCGGCGATCAGGTGGAAGTCACGCTCGCCGATGGGACCAGCGAGGCGCACGATGCGGCCGTCATCACCGTGCCACTGCCAGCGCTGAAGGACATTGAGGTCGTCGCCGAACTGCCGGCGGGGTTCCGTGAGATGCTCGCGGCCGGCCGTCTCGGTCGCAACGAGAAGCTCTTCAGCGCGTTCGCCGGGCGGCCCTGGCAAGACGCAGGCCGATTCAGTTCCGGCGTTTGGACGGATCTCGGGTTCTGCACCGCCTGGTGGGCGACCGAGCGACAGCCCGAGGCCGACGCGGCGGCGCTCGTCTTCTTTCATGGCGGCAGCGAGGTCGACGCGCTCGAAGGCGGCGCCGAGGGCCTGATCGACGCTGCCGTCGCGCGCTTGGAGAACGCAACGCCGGGCCTTTCCGCGGCGCGTCTCCCCGGCGCGCTTCGCACGACCTGGACCCGAGATGCCTATGCCGGGGGCGCCTACACGAGCTTCGCGCCAGGCTTCTATTCAACCTATGCCGATTTCCTCTGGTATGAGTATGAGGATGCCGCGGCCGAGGGCCCGGTGTTCGGCAAGCTCGCTTTCGCGGGCGAGCATCTGTCCGATGCTTTCTACGGCTACATGAACGGTGCGGTCGAAACCGGTCGTCTCGCGGCGCGGGCGCTCGTCCCTTAGTTTTTAGCTACCCACGCGCGGGACCTGCGGCAGCCTCGCTAGTCCCGCAGGCTTCGCTCCACGAACCCGAGCAGGTCCTCGCGGTCGCGGTTCTCGGCGTCGAGGGTATGACCCCGGCGTCTCAACAGTGGACGTCGGGCGTGCGCCGGCCTGCCGGCAACCGCTGGTCGCACAGGCTCACCCGTGCATTCTAACCTGCCGCTTGGCGCTGGCCCAGCGTGCCGATGCCGAGGAGCGTGAAGACGACCGCCGCGACGAGCGTGCCGAGTGAGGTCAGCACGATCGCGAGCGCTGCGCCGAGGCCCGGCTCGGCGAGCTGGAAGAAGCCATCGTAGATGGCGTTGGCGACGAAGTCGTTGGTCCCACCGCCCATGATCTCAGGCATTGCGAAGTCGGTGACCGTGAGCGTGAAGACGACCACGGACGCGGCGATCAGGCCGGGCCGCATCAGCGGCAGAACGACGTGGCGGAACGTTGCGAATGGTGCCGCGCCGAGGCTCGTCGACGCCTGCTCCAGTTCCTCCGGGATGGCGGTGATCGCCGGCGCCAGCAGCAGCACGGCGAAGGGCAGCATGTACTGGACGAGGCCCAGCACGACGCCGGGCAGCGTGTAGAGGATGTCGAGGTGCGGCAGGCCGAGGCCTGCGAGGCTGGCATTAACGAGCCCTTGTTGGCCGAGGACGATCAGCCAGCCATAGGCGCGAATGACCTGGCCTAGGAAGAAGGGCAGGAACAGGGCGAGCAAGAGGAGCTTGCGGATGCGCGCGGACGGCGTGCGGACCAGGAGGTAGGCATAAGGCAACGCGAGCGCGACGGTGATCAGCGTGACGATCAGCGCCGCTGCGACGGTCCGCCCGATGATCCTCACATAGACGACCCGCTCCCACAGGACTGCGTAGTTGCCAAGCGACCACTCCGCGCTCGGGCGAAAGGTCGACCGGTCCATGACGCGCAGGCTGGCATCGCCCATCACGACCAGGCTCAGCGCCAGGCTCGCGGTCAGGAGCAGGGCGGGTGCGAGCAGCAGCCACGGGACGGCAGGCGGCGGCAGGCGCATGACGACGGCGGCACCGCTCGGCGCCGTTCTCCTCGCTGGTGAAGCTTCGTTACTAGCGGCTCATCGGCCACCGTCGCCAGCCTCGCGTGCCACCGTTGACACTGATCGGCCCTGGCATGAAGGCAGACGTGCGTGTCGACGGAGGCCGAGGTCATGGAAGCCGCTGATTTCTTCGTTCGTGCCGCCGAACCCGGCGATGCCGACGCGCTGACGGTCCTCGCCAACCTCCCAGGCGTCCGGCGCGGGACGTTGCGCATGCCCTTCACACCCCGGTCGTTCGTCGAGAAGCGACTGGCCGATCCGGGTGCCGGCACGCAAGCACTTGTCGGCGTGGTCGACGGGCAGGTGGTCGCTCAGGGCGGGCTTGTGCGCCCGCAGAGCCCGAGGCGCCAGCACGTGGCCGAGCTCTTTCTCTACGTCCACGACGATCACGTCGGACGCGGATACGGCGGCGTGATGTTGCAGGCGGTGGTCGACCTCGCCGACCACTGGCTCGGTCTTCGCCGTCTTGAGCTCACGGTCAACGTCGACAACACACGTGCCATTCGCCTCTACGAGCGCTTCGGCTTCAAGCACGAGGGCACGAAAAGGGCCGACGTGCTGCGCGACGGCCGGCTGGTCGACAGCTATCTCATGGGGCGGGTTCAGCCCGCGCCGGCCTATCGCTAAGCGGTCATCGCCAGGTCAGCCCGAAGGCGCCTACCGGACCTCGCACCGCCCCTGAGCGACAACACGTCATCGAAGATCGTGCCCACGTGCTTGCCGAACTCGGACGCTGGGCCGGTTTAAGGACGGCGCGGTGTGAGGTCGTCACGAGCCGTAGCCAGTACCGCAACCTCAGCCCTCGGCGAGCCACACCTCCGCCGCTTCGGTTTGGTCCAGCTCGAAGCTCTTGATCGCAAGACCTGGAATGACCGCACCCTCGATCTCCGCTGCCGTGCGGATCCAGGCGGCGTCGCTCACCACCGCACAGCGGCGGAACTTGCCGAGCAGACCGAAGAGCTTCGGGAGGCGTTGCAGCTCAACCACCAGTGCCCCGGCCGTCGGCATCGCGAACTCGGGAATCCGGTAGAGCATGCGACCGTTCGTGACGCCCTCCGCCTTGGCGATCAGGTCGTCGAGCCCGGCTGCCATGGCGGCGGAATCCAGTGTGCCCTTGAGCTCGATGTCGAGCCTGTCGCGGGCCGCTTTGGTGATGCTGAGCATTGTTGTCGCTCTCGCTGGCTTGGGCCCGGCCTGAGAAGCGCGGGCCCCGCGCCGTGGTGTTAGCCTTGCATGATCTCGTTGACCCGCTGGAACCAGTCGCTCTCGTGCTCGACCAGAACCGGCGTCGGCACGCGGATGAAGCGGGCGAGGTCTTCCTCGGTGGTCGGGTAGGACGGATCGCCGACGAGGTCCTCCGGTGGCGCCACCTCAGGGTGCACCGGCGGCAGGCCGAGCGCGTTGCACCAGAGCTGCTGCGCCTCCTGGCTCAGCGCGAAGTTGATGTACTCCTTTGCCCAAAACAGCTCGTTCTCGGCTAGGCCCTGCGGAATCCAAAGGCCGTCGGTGTCGAGCTTGCAGCCTTCTTCCGGGATCGTCCACGAGACGGCGATGCCGTTCTGCTTCGCCGCGCGGGCGTTCGAGATGATCGTGCAGGCGACGTCGATCTCGCCGGTCTGGAACCAGTTGGTGAAGTCCGGATCCTCGCCCAACAGGGGCTCGTTTGCCTTCAGCTGCTCGAAGAAGGCCCAGGCTGGTTCCATGTTGTCGGGTATGTCCGCGAGCGTGCCACCGCCTGCGATCTGGGCCGCCGGGTGGAAGCCGATGCCGTCGTCGTAGATGGCGACCCGGCCCTTGAACTGAGGGTCGATCAGCACCTGCCAGCTCGGCGGCGGTCCGT
Organism: uncultured Geminicoccaceae bacterium; assembly: GCA_964445185.1. Classification (GTDB taxonomy): domain Bacteria; phylum Pseudomonadota; class Alphaproteobacteria; order Geminicoccales; family Geminicoccaceae; genus JAAAPF01. Next base: position 3,234 of record CAYUKE010000003.1, on the reverse strand, counting down.
CGGGGAAGGCGGCGTCGCGGTAGGCAAGCACGTAGGCGTAGGCGTAGGTGTTCACGAGCGGGAAGCCGTCGACGCCAACCGGCTTGGCGAGCGCCAGCAGCCCTTCGAGGTTGGGCAGTTCCGACAGGTCCTCGGTGACGCCGCGCAGCGCCGACTTGGTGGCGTTGGTCGAGGTGTCCCAGTTGATATGAATGGGCGGCGTCCGGCCCTGATCGACCGCAGCCCAGATCTTCGGCCGGATCTCGTTGTCCTCGGTCAGATCGTGGCGGACGGCGATCCCCGTCATCTCGCTGAACGGCGTCGACACGCCCTTGTCGAGACTGTCGACCCAGACCCCGCCCCAGGCGCGGACGATCAGCTCGGCCGGCTTGTCCTGCGCCACCGCGAAGCGGTGTCGGAGCACATAGGGTGCAGCAACGGCGGCGCTGCCGGCCTGGAGCAGGCGCCGGCGCTTGATCTGCGACATGGGACGTTCTCCCGTTCAGCTTGTTCGTGGAAAGATCATCGCGTCTTCCCTCTGCCACGCGACGCGCACGATGTCGCCGGTGGCGTGACGCGCGCCGGCACCGACCGCGGCGAAGGCGGTGAGGGCCGTCCCGTCGAGCTCCAGGAGACGGAGCCCATAGACCAGCCGATCCCCCTCGAAGACGACCGAGGTGACCTCCGCCTCGACGCCGACGTTGCCCTCCGCGGAGACGCGCAAGCGCTCGGCGCGAAGCGCGAGGTCGACGGCTTCACCGTTGTGGAGTGACTGGTTGGCGGTGCCTTCGACCTCGGCCGTGCCGACGCGCACGCGCGCTTGCGCGGTGTCGACGACGGTGCCTTCGAGGAAGTTGGTGACGCCGAGAAAGCCGGCGACGAAGCGGTTCGCCGGGCGGCCGTAGACAGTCTCGGGCACGGCATCCTGCTGGACGCGGCCCTGGTCCATGACGACGACCCGGTCGGACATGACCAGGGCCTCGCGCTGGTCGTGGGTGACGTTGATCGTCGTTACGCCGAGCTCCTGCTGGATGCGGCGGAACTCGAGTTGCATGTCCTCGCGAAGGCGCCGGTCGAGGGCGGCGAGCGGCTCGTCGAGCAGCAAGAGGTCCGGCTCGAAGACGAGGGCTCGGGCAATGGCCACCCGCTGCTGCTGGCCGCCCGACAGCTCGTGGATGCGCCGCTTGGCGAAGCCATCGAGCTGGACGAGCCGCAGGTAGCGCTCGACGCGATCGGGGATTTCGGCGCGCGGAAAACCGCGCCGGCGCAGCGGATAGGCGACGTTGTCGAACACGCTCAAGTGCGGAAAGAGCGCGAGCCTTTGAAACACCATGCCGATCGCACGGGCGTGCGGCGGCAGGCTCGCCACCGGCCGGCCGTTGATCGCGATCGTGCCGGCGGACGGCTCGAGAAAGCCCGCGATCATCCGCAGGACCGTGGTCTTGCCCGACCCGCTCGGACCGAGGATGGTGAGGAAGCGGCCGCGCTCGAGAGCGAAGCTCGCGCCCTCGACGGCGACCGTCTCGCCGAAGCGCTTGCCGACCGCGTCGAGGCGGACCATCGCGTCGGTGAGGGTGGCTTCTCGCAAGGCGTCGGCGGCAGACAACGAACCCTCCGGCGGGCGCGAACGACCGGGGCAGGGTGCCACGGCCGCAACAAGCTGCAACAACGAGGAGGCCGCATGCTCGACCCCGTCTTCCCGACCTTTTCGCTCGGCGGCAAGCGCGCGCTCGTCACCGGTGCCAGCCGCGGCATCGGCAAGGCGCTGGCCCTCGGCCTCGCCCGCTTCGGCGCCGACGTTGTCCTCGGCGCCCGGCACGAGCCCGACCTTGCCGACACTGCCGAGGCCATCCGCCGGGAAGGGCGCCGCGCGGTCCTCATGCCGCTCGACGTGCGTGCGGCCGAGACGATCGGGCCGGCGATCGACGCGGCGGCGGCGCATCTCGGCGGGCTCGACATCGCCGTGGTCAACGCCGGCGTCGAGGACGTGCGCGCGTCGCTCGACGTCGACCCGGCGCTTTGGGACAAGATCGTCGACACCAACCTCAAGGGCGCCTTCTTCACCGCCCAGGCGAGCGCCAAGCAGATGGGCGCCGGCGGTGCCATCGTCACGATCTGCTCGCTGACCTCGGCCGTCGGCGTGCCGACCGCCACGCCCTACACGTCGTCGAAGGCGGGCCTCTTGGGGATGACGCGGGCGCTCGCGGTGGAATGGGCGCCCCTCGGCATCCGCGTCAACGGCATCGGCCCCGGCTACTTCCGCACCCAGCTCACCGAGGTGTTCTACCAGGACCCGGCCTGGCAGGAGGCGATGCGCGCCAAGATCCCCGCCGGCCGCTTCGGCCACACCGACGATCTGCTCGGCGCCACGGTCTTCCTCGCCTCGGACGCCAGCCGCTACGTCACGGGCCAGCTCCTCTACGTCGACGGCGGCTTCATGGCCTCGATCTGAGCCCGCGCACCCGGGCTTGCGCACGGCAGAGGCGACGCGCGCGCAGCTGCGCGAGCAGGGTGGCCAGATCGCCAATCTCGCCCGCAGCTACGCCGACCTCGTCGATGCCGGCGTCCGCCAGGACCGCGGCTACGACGAGCTGCGGCGCCGCGTCGAGCGCATCGAGCGCCGGCTCGAGCTGAGCGAGTGAGGCGGCGCGGTCGTCACCGCGGCGCCGCGTCGGGCTCGGCTTCGTCCTCGCCCGCTTCTTGGCGCTCGATGGCCTCGATGCGGTCTTCGATCGGCGGGTGGCTCGCCAGCCAGGAGACCTGCGAGAGGCCGCCCGCGGGGTGGAGCGCGCCGATCTTGCGCAGCATCGCGATCTGCGGGGCGGTGCCGTAGCCGGCCTTGGCCATCAGCGCGGCCGCGAACGCATCCGCCTGAAACTCGTCCGCGCGCGACAGCCGCGAGAGCACGAGCTGGGCCAGAACGTTGCCGCCCTGGATCGCGAGCTGCCGGTTGAAGCGGCCGAGGAAGACGACCGCGACCGCGCGCGCGGCGTGGGTGAGCCAGACGGCGCGCATGCGCTTGGGCGCGTGCCCCATGGCGACGTGGCCCAGCTCGTGGGCGACGATCGAGCCCATCTCGACCGCGTCGAAGCGCCCGCGGCGGAACTCGGCCAGCAGGCCGTCCGTTAGGTAGATGCCGCCGTCCGGCGCGGCGAAGGCGTTCACGATGGACGATTCCACCGCGTAGACCGGCGGCCGCTCGATGCCGACCGCGCCGGCGAGCCGGCCGATGACCCGGTCGAGCGCGGGCTCGTC
>CAYUKE010000002.1:0-30062 GCA_964445185.1 uncultured Geminicoccaceae bacterium | reverse complement strand
CGGCTGGATGAAGACATTGCCCGGATGCATGTCGCCATGGAAGAAGCCATGGACGAAGACCTGCTGGAAGAAGACGCGTGACGCGGTCTCCAGGACCTCCGCTGGGTTGATGCCGTCGGCGACGAGCCGTTCGGGCTCGTCCGAGGCGATACCCTGGACCCATTCGAGGGTGAGGACACGGCGCCCGGTCCGCTGCCAGTCGACCGCGGGCACACGGAACTTGACGGCGTCGCGGTTGGATTCGCGGAACTCGTCGCAGGCAGCGGCCTCGAGCCGCATGTCGAGCTCGCGTCGCGTCGTCTGCGCGAACACCCGCACCGCCTCCTCCGGCCGCAGCCGATCGCTCAGCGGCAAGAGGTGTTCGGCGAGAAAGGCCATGAACGCAATGAAGCGGAGGTCGCGCTCGATCTGCACCTCCACGCCCGGGCGCAACACCTTCACCGCGACGTCGCGGTCGTCGGTGGTCCGCGCCGCGTGGACCTGGGCGATGGAGGCGGCGGCCACCGGTTCGGGTGCGACGTGGGCGAACACGGCCGCGATCGGCGCGTCCAGGTCGGCCTCGATCGCGCGGATCGCCGCCTCGCCTGGGAACGGGGGGACGTCGTCGTGCAGCGTCGCCAGGTCCGCAGCCACCTCCTGGCCGACGATGTCCGGGCGGGTGGCGAGGCTTTGGCCGATCTTGACGAAAATCGGCCCGAGCTCGATCAGCGCGCGCGCGAGCCTGATCCCAGCTCGACCGGAAGCGTCGCGGGCGTTGAGCCGGCCGAGCACCCGCCGCTGCCAGAGCGGTATCGGCAGATCGTCGACGAACAACACCGCGCCGTGGCGGCCGAGGCAACGGACGACGCCGACAGCGCGCCAGAGATGGCGGGGGAGCGCCAGCACGCGGGGCTAGAGCCGCCAACCCGAGTGAATGCAGGCGACGCCCGAGGAGAGGTTTCGAAAGCGCACCTGCTCGAAACCGGCCGCGCGCATCAACCGGGCCAAGCCGTCCTGGTCCGGGAAACGCCGGATGCTCTCCGCCAGATACCGGTAGCTGGCGGCATCGCCCGCCACGAAGCGCCCGAGCGTCGGCAGCACGGCGAACGAATAGCGCTCGTAAAGCCCCTCCAGCAGCGGCAGCGTGACCTTGGAGAACTCGAGGCAGAGGAACCGGCCACCCGGCTTCAGAACACGGCGCATCTCGACCAGCGCTCGGTCGATGTGGGTGACGTTGCGCAGCGCGAAGCCGATGCTCAGCGAATCCTGCGACTGGTCGGCGAACGGCAGCGCCATGGCGTCGCCGACGACCCAGCCGATGCCGGCATGCCGATTGGTGTCGAAGCTGCGGTCCCGGCCGACGCGGACCATCTGCTCGTTGATGTCGACGACGCAGATGCTGGCGATACCCTCGACGCGCCGGTGGACGCGAAAGGCGAGGTCGCCGGTGCCGCCGCCGACGTCGGCGTGGACCAGGCCCTTGCGGGGTGCGAGCCAGTCGACGACCGCGTCCTTCCAGAACCGATGCACGCCGAAGCTCATCAGATCGTTCATCAGGTCGTAGCGCCGAGCGACCCGATCGAACACGCCGCGGACGCGCCCGGCCTTCGCCGCCGGATCCACATCCTCGAAGCCGAACGAGCGGGCGAGACGGTCGGCGGGATCGGCCATGGGTTCGAAAGCTGCCGGTATAGGGTGACGCGAGCGTTCCTGGCGGCGCCGCACGAAGCCGGTTATAGGCCGCGGCTCTGGAGCGGCAAGACGTGAGCCCGATCGATCGATGCCCGAGCTGCCCGAGGTAGAGACGACCCGACGCGCCCTCGAGCAACGCGTTCTCGGCGCGCCGATCGTCGAGCTGGTGCAGCGCCGCGCCGATCTCCGCTTCAAGCTGCCGGACCGTCTGCCCGAGCGACTCCAAGGGCGCAGGCTCCTCGCGGTTCGGCGACGCGCCAAATATCTCCTCGCCGACCTCGACGACGGCAACACGTTGCTGCTCCACCTGGGCATGTCGGGGCGTCTCGTGTTCGACGGCGCGCCCCTAGGCTGCCACGAACACCTCACCTTCACCTTCGCTGACGGCACGATCCTTCGCTTCCACGATCCACGGCGCTTCGGCATGGCGGACCTCGCGGCGACCGAGACCCTGCCCGACCATCCGTGGCTGGCGCGGCTCGGCTACGAGCCCCTCGATCCGAATTTCGACGGCGCCAGCCTCGCGGCGGCGCTCGCGGGTCGCAGCACCGCCTTGAAGGTGGCGCTGATGGATCAGCGGATCGTCGTCGGGATTGGCAACATCTACGCCAGCGAGAGCCTGCATCGGGCCCGGCTCTCGCCACGGCGCCGCGCCGGCTGGCTTAAGCCGGCGCAAGCCGAACGGCTCGCCAAGGCCGTGCAAGCGGTGCTCGCTGCGGCGATCGACGCGGGAGGCTCCAGCCTTCGCGACTACGTCCAGGCCTCGGGCGAGCTCGGCAACTTTCAACGCAACTTTCGCGTGTACGACCGTGGCGGCGAGCCCTGTCCGTGCGGGCGCGCCACCATCCATCGCATCGTCCAAGGTGGCCGCGCGACCTTCTTCTGTCCGGCGTGTCAGCGTTGACCGCAACGGCACTGGACGGGCCGCCGGGGAGCATGGTTTAAGCCAGCCGCGGAGACACGGCGAGCCACCGGCAAAGGGGTGATCCCATGGCCTACGAGACGATCCTGGTCGAGACACGAGGCCATGTCGGTCTCATCCGCCTAAATCGACCCAAGGCGCTGAACGCGCTCAACGCGCAGGTGATCGCGGAGATCACGGAGGCGCTCACTGTCTACGACGCCAACGAGGCCATCGCGGCGATCGTCCTCACCGGCTCGGACAAGGCGTTCGCCGCCGGCGCCGACATCAAGGAGATGGCGACCAAGGACTTCATCGAGGCTACGCGCACCGACTTCATCGCGCCGTGGCAGGCGATAACGCGAACCCGCAAACCGATCATCGCCGCGGTGGCCGGCTACGCGCTCGGCGGCGGCTGTGAACTGGCGATGATGTGCGACATCATTTTGTGTGCGGATAACGCTAAATTTGGCCAGCCCGAGATCAACCTCGGAACGATACCCGGTGCCGGCGGCACTCAGCGGCTGACACGCGCCGTCGGCAAGTCAAAAGCGATGGAGATGGTGCTCACGGGGCGCATGCTCGACGCGGCCGAGGCCGAGCGCGCTAACCTCGTGGCCCGAGTCGTGCCCGTCGACTCCCTGCTCGACGAGGCGATGACGATGGCGCAGACCATCGCCGAGAAGTCGAAGCCGGTGGTGGCGATGGCCAAACAGGCGGTGAACGCCGCCTACGAGACGACGTTGGAGACCGGCGTCGGGCTCGAGCGACAGCTTTTCTACGCCACCTTCGCGACGGAGGACCGCACCGAGGGCATGAACGCCTTCGCGGAGAAGCGCAGCCCTGAGTTCCAGGACCGCTGAGCTTGACGCTGGGGCGTTGACGGGGCGCCGCGAGGTCGGTTAGTGCTGACGGTCTTGCGCTGAAGGAACCGCTCGATCCATGGCTAACAACCCGTCCGCAAAGAAGCGGATCCGGCAGACCGAACGACGCACCGCTGTGAACAAGGCGCGCGTCAGCCGGATCCGCACATTCATCAAGAAGGTCGAGATCGCCGTCGCTGGCGGCGACGCGTCTGCTGCCCAAGCGGCGTTCAAAGCTGCACAGCCCGAGATAGCGCGCGGCGTTACCAAGGGCGTGCTCACCAAGAACACCGCCGCACGCAAGATCTCGCGCCTCAACCGTCGAGTTAAAGATCTCTCGGCGTCGGTGTAAACACGGTTGAACACGCCAGATGCGGACGTCGGTGAATAACTCTGTGTAAAGGCGTTGCGTGTTAATTGTGCTTTTGCAGTTCATGATTAGTTTTCTCTGTTCCAAGGCATTTTATACAATCTTATCCGATCTCACGTTCTCATTTCAGCCCACTTGTCGTCGGTTCGGTTGGCAGGCATAACCGTCTGAGTGAGGAGCCGATCTCTCGGCGACTTGGCAGGACCGGGCTTTGTTTAGAATGGTGTCGACAACGCTAGCGCTTTTGCTTTCCGTCGGGCGGATATCTAAAGACGCCGCAGAGTCGGTACGCGTAGCTTGCTGGTCCGGCCATTTCGGCTTGGCCTCCTCTAGTTGAGATTCGGTATATGTCTCGACGCGGACGCATCTGGCGTCCGCTTCGACGGCGCTGTTCGCGCGTCCACAGGACGCCCTTTTGGAGCGGGAGAGACGATGCTCGTGGCAGCAGTCGACCAACTCGAGCAACAATGGCGCGCGGTACAGGACCTGTTGCGCGAAGAAGTCGGTGACACTGCTTACACGACCTGGCTTCAGCCGCTCAGCGCGGCTGAAATGGAAGGTGACCGCGTGGTGATCGGCGCACCGACGCCATTCCTGCGCGATTGGGTCGTCGCCCACTACGCCGACCGGATTCGCTCGGTCTGGCGGCACGTTAACCCCGACGTTCGCCGAGTTGCTCTTGAGCTGCGGCGCCAGACGGCGTGCACCCATCTGCAGCCCGTGGCTAAGGACGAGCCGGCTTCGCCGCCGCCGGCCACGAAGATGCCGCAGCCGCTCAACGAGGACTACTCGGCGCCGATCGATCCGAGGTTCACCTTCGACAACTTCGTCGTGGCGAAGAGCAACGACTTCGCGTTCGCCGCCGCCAAGCGCGTCGCTGCGGCCGACAGCCCGCCGTTCAACCCGCTCTTCCTCTATAGCGGCGTTGGGCTCGGCAAGACGCACCTCATGCATGCGATCGCCTGGGAGGTCCGTCGACGCGACCCACAGCGTCGCATCGTCTATCTGTCAGCCGAGAAGTTCATGTATCAGTTCGTGCGGGCATTGACCACGAACTCGACACTGAGCTTCAAAGAATTGTTTCGATCGGTCGATCTGCTGATGGTCGACGATGTCCAGTTTATCGGTGGCAAGAACAACACCCAAGAGGAGTTCTTCCACACGTTCAACGAATTGATCGAGCGGGGCTCACAGATCGTCATTTCGGCCGACCGCAGCCCCTCCGACCTCGAGGATCTTGAGGAGCGCGTGCGCTCGCGGCTGTCGTGGGGGCTTGTCGCCGACATTCATCCAGCGACCTACGAGCTGCGGCTCGGCATCTTGCATAGCAAGGCCGCCAAGATGCCCAACGTCCTAGTGCCCGACGATCTGCTCGAGTTTCTTGCCGAACGAATCAGCTCCAACGTCCGCGAGCTAGAGGGCGCCCTCAATCGCGTCGTCCACCAGAGCACGCTGCTGGGGCGCCCGCTCTCGCTGGAGACCGCCCAGGATGTGCTCCGCGATGTCCTCCGTGCAAACGAGAAGCGGATAACCATCGAGGAGATCCAAAAGGCCGTCGTCGCCCACTACAACCTGAAGCTCGCGGACATGCAGTCGAAGCGTCGCTCACGCGTCGTCGCGCGCCCGCGTCAGGTGGCGATGTACCTCGCCAAGCAGATGACGCCGCGCTCGCTGCCGGAGATCGGCCGCCGCTTCGGCGGTCGCGATCACACCACAGTCATGCACGCCGTCCGCAAGGTCGAGGAGCTGATGGGCGAGGACGACAGCATCGCGCAGGACGTCGAGATGCTGCGTCGGCGCCTGCAAGGCTGAGACGTTTGCGGCGCGTGCGAATTCCGCTGTCATCAGCGTGAACTCTGCTATGCTCGCACGCCCATGGTCGGTGGTCCGCAAGGTGCGCTGGGGCCACGACACCGCGCTTCTCACGTAGCCAGGACCACCCGTCGCCGATGCAGGTCAACATCGAACGGTCCGCGTTTCTCGCCGTCTTGCACCACGCTCAAAACGTGGTCGAACGCCGGACCACAATCCCTATTCTCGGCAATGTTTGCCTCGACGCCTCGGAGGGCCGACTGGGCCTTCTGGCAACGGACCTCGAACTGTCGCTCCACGAGACCGCGACGGCCGACGTTCTCCGCGCCGGCACGACGACCCTGCAGGCGCACCGCCTGTTCGACGTCGTCCGGAAGATGCCCGACGGGGCCGTGGTTCAGATCGTCAAGGACCCGGATCGCAACGAGGCGCGCCTCACTGCGGGCCGGAGCTTCTTCGATTTGCCGGTCCTGCCGGCGAGCGACTTCCCGACCATGCATGCGGAGAGCTTCGAGCGCAGCTTCGTGATGGCGGCTGACGACCTCGCGCGGCTGATTGACAAGTCGCGCTTCGCAATGTCGACGGAGGAGGCTCGTTACTACCTCAACGGCCTTTTCCTTCATCCAGTCGAGAACGGAGCCGCGAGCATGCTCCGAGCGGTCGCCACCGACGGCCACCGCCTGGCGCGCGTGGAGATGACGCTACCCGAGGGCGCGGCGCGGATGCCGCCGATCATCGTTCCGCGGAAGGCGGTCGGTGAGATCCGCAAGCTGATCGAGGACGCGGAGCAAGTGCACGTCAGCCTCTCAGCCAGCAAAATCCAGGTGCGGGTCGGCGACGCGACCCTGATATCACGGCTGATCGACGGCACCTTCCCCGACTACGAACGCGTCATTCCGCAGGCCAACGACAAGCGGGCAGTCGTCGACCGCGGCATCTTCGCCGATGCCGTCGACCGGGTGTCGACCATCGCCACGGACAAAACCCGAGCGGTCAAGCTGAGCCTGCAGAGCGGGCGCATGACCATCTCGGCGGTCAGCTCCGAGGCGGGACGAGGTCAGGACGAAGTCGACGTCGGCTTCAGCGACGCTCCGGTGGAGATCGGCTTCAACGCCCGCTACATCCTCGAAATGCTTCAGCAGGTCTCGGGCGACCAAGTGGAGCTGGAGATCGCGAGCGCGTCGGCGCCGACGCTGGTCCGCGATCCGGGCGATTCCGGCACGGTCTACGTGCTCATGCCGATGCGGGTCTGATGGCGAGCGCCCTGAGGGCGCAGCCGCACGCCGCCATGCCGCCGCGTCTGGCGGCGCGGCGTTTGACGCTGTCCGCGTTTCGCAACTATCGATCGCTGCGCCTTGACGTGGACGCCGCGAGCTGCGTCCTCACCGGCCCCAATGGTGCCGGCAAGACGAACCTACTGGAGGCACTGTCGCTGCTGGCGCCGGGTCGTGGCCTCCGACGCGCACCGCTTCGCGATCTCCACAACCGAGCGGGCGGCAGCTTCGCCGTTCACGGTGTCTTCGAGGTCACCGATACGACCGTTGCGATCGGCACCGCCGCGGACCCCGAAAGCGGAAAGCGCGTCATCCACGTCGACGGCGTCGTGCAAACGGGACCCACCGCTCTGGTCGGGCTGACCGGCGCCGTCTGGCTGACACCGCCCATGGATAGGCTGTTCACCGATGCGACCTCATCGCGACGACGCCTGCTTGATCGCCTGGTGGTCGCCGGTGATCCGGCATACGCGCGAACGCTCGCGCGCTACGAGCATCTCGTTCGCGAGCGCGCCAATCTTCTGCGGCTCGGCAATACGGACGCCGTCTGGCTGAACACGCTGGAGGAGGACGCGGCGGGCGCAGGCGTGGCGGTCGCCGCCGCGCGGTTGGAAGTCGTTGCGGACCTCAATCACCGTCTTGCCGAAGCACGAACCGCGTTCCCCCGAGCGCGGCTCGCCGTGCGCGGCGACGTGGAAGATGACCTGGAGCAGCGCCCTGCTCTCGCCGTCGAAGAGGCCTTCCAGGCGCGGCTCAAGGAAAACCGTGGAGTCGATGCCGTGGTCGGTGGCGCACGGCATGGCCCGCATCGTAGCGATCTGGAGGTCGTCGACGTCGAGCTTGCAAGCCCGGCAGCCCAGGTATCGACCGGACGGCAGAAGGCGCTTCTCGTCGGGCTCGTCCTCGCCGAGGCGCGGCTCTTCCTCGACCGCAATGGCAGGTTGCCCCTGCTCTTGCTGGACGAGGTCGGCGCCCATCTCGACGCTCGGCGGCGCGACGAGCTCGCCATCGAGCTGGTCGACCTCGATGCCCAAGCCTGGCTGACCGGAACCGATGTCGAGCCCTTCGCGGCCCTGCGAGGCCACGCCCAATTCCTCCAAGTGGGTCAAGCCGAGGTGGTGCCGAATGGCTGATAGGGGCGAAGGCGCCTACGATTCGTCCGCGATCCAGGTGCTGGAGGGTCTCGAGGCGGTTCGCCGACGCCCAGGCATGTACATCGGTGACACCGACGATGGCTCGGGCCTTCATCACATGGTCTTCGAGGTCGTCGACAACGCCATCGACGAAGCCCTCGCCGGCTATGCCACGCAGGTCGACGTCACCCTCAACAAGGACGGCTCGGTCTCCGTCACGGACGACGGTCGAGGGATTCCCGTCGACATCCACGAGAAGGAAGGCGTGTCCGCCGCCGAAGTCATCATGACGAGACTGCACGCTGGCGGCAAATTCAATCAAAACTCGTACAAGGTCTCAGGCGGATTGCACGGCGTCGGCGTCTCCGTGGTGAACGGCCTTTCGGATTGGGTCGACCTGGAGATCTGGCGCGGTGAGCAGCGCTGGTACATGCGCTTCGAGAACGGCGGCGAACCTGTGGCGCCCCTGCAGCCAACGGAGGCCGCGCCGGGCCGCCGCGGCACCCGCATCACCTTCATGCCGGCGATCAGCGTCTTCAGTGATACACGCTTCAACTTGCAGACCTTGACGCATCGGCTGCGTGAGCTGGCGTTTCTGAATTCGGGTGTGCTGATCGTGATACGCGACGAGCGTGACGACACGCCCGTGGAGGAGCGGCTCTACTATGAGGGTGGGGTCGAAGCCTTCGTCCGCTATCAGGATCGAAAGAAGCAACCTCTGTTCGAGCCGCCCATCGTCCTCAGGGGCGAGCGCGACGGCATCTCCGTCGACTGCGCACTGCAGTGGAACGACGGCTATCACGAGAGCTGCCTCTCGTTCACCAACAACATCCCGCAACGCGATGGCGGCACGCATCTCGCGGGCTTCCGGGCCGCGCTCACCCGTGCGATCAACACCTACGTGCAAGCGAGCGGCAACCAGAAGGCGCAGAAGGCCCAGCTCGTCGGCGATGACGCGCGCGAGGGCTTGACCTGCATCCTCTCCGTCAAGATGCCCGATCCAAAGTTCTCGTCGCAGACCAAGGACAAGCTCGTCAGCTCGGAGGTCCAGCCGGTCGTTCAGAGCGTCGTCGGCGACGGCCTCGCCCGATGGTTCGAGGAGACGCCGCAGGCGGGTCGCCTCATCGTCGCCAAAGTGGTCGAGGCCGCGGCGGCGCGCGAAGCGGCGCGTCGCGCGCGCGAGCTGACCCGTCGCAAGGGCCCGCTCGACGTCGCCAACCTGCCCGGCAAGCTCGCCGACTGCCAGGAGCGTGACCCGGCTCGAGCCGAACTGTTCATCGTTGAGGGCGACAGCGCCGGCGGCTCCGCGAAGCAGGGGCGCGACCGAGGTTTCCAGGCGATTTTGCCGCTACGCGGCAAGATCCTGAACGTTGAACGCGCCAGGCTCGATAAGGTGCTCTCGTCGCAGGAAATCGGCACGCTGATCACCGCGCTCGGCACGGGCATCGGCGATGAGTTCGACATCACCAAGCTGCGCTACCATCGGATCGTGATCATGACCGATGCGGATGTCGACGGCTCGCATATCCGCACGTTGCTCTTGACGTTTTTCTACCGGCATTTGCCGGAGATCGTCGAGGGTGGCTACCTCTTCATCGCGCAACCGCCGCTTTACAAGGTCAAGCAAGGCCAGCGCGAGACCTACCTGAAGGACGACGCGGCGCTCGACGATCATCTCGTCAAGACGGTCCTTCAGGATGGCACGCTCGCGGTTGACGGTACCACGATCGACGACGAGCGGCTGGCCACGATCGTCCAGGTCGCCCGACGTGCCGCCGAGTTGATCCGAGGCTTCGGACAAGCCGTCCTCCCCGAGATCATTGAAGCGCTCGCGTGCGAAGGTGCCTTCGGTGAGCGCGGCGGCGTCGACGAGACGTCGTTGCTCGCGACGGCCCAGCAAGCCGCGGGACGCCTAAGCAAGGCTGGCGCCGGCGTCTGGACGGCCGACGTGACCGAGACGGCGCTGCGTTTTCATCGCGCGCGCGACGAGCGACGCGAAACCTGGAGGCTCGAAAGCGCCGTACTGCGCTCGGGCGAAGGTCGACGTCTCGGCCAGCTGCTCGAAGACACGCCCGAACTGCGTGGCACAGACGTGGTCTTCACGCGCAAGGAACAAACATGCGCTGTGCACGGGCCGTTGAGCTTGTTGACGGCGATCACCCGTGAGGGCCGGCGCGGCCTCGGCATCCAGCGGTACAAGGGTCTCGGCGAGATGAACCCGGAACAGCTCTGGGAGACGACCCTGGACCCAACCATACGCTCCCTCATCCAGGTCCGCGTGGAGCACGCAGACGAGGCCGACGCGATCTTCACGACGCTGATGGGGGACATCGTCGACCCGCGCCGTGAGTTCATCCAGGACAACGCACTACGCGTCGTGAACCTAGATATCTGAGCTCGGAGCCCATCGTGGGCCTCGCGGTTTGGCGCTAAGGGCACGGCCATCGCCTATGAGCCCGTACGTCTGATCTGCTGCAAGGCAGTATCAAGCGCGGTGAGGAAGCGGCCGCGGTCCTGCTTGGTGAAGCTCCGTCCGCCGCCGCGGATGACCCCCGTCTCACGCAACGACGTCATCAGATTTCGGCTGGCTAGATCGTTGCCGATGGACTGCTGGGTGAAGAGGCGACCCGTCGGCGCGATAACCCGAGCGCCGGCCGTCACGCAACGATGCGCAAGTGGTACATCGGCGGTCACCACAACGTCGCCAACGCCTGCGCGTTCTGCGATCCAGTCGTCGGCCCGATCGAGCCCCGGCTCGACGAGAACCAGCGTCGTCAGTGGCCCCTCGGGGACGCGAAGCCAGCCATTGCTGACCACGACGGTCGCAACATCGAAGCGCGCGGCAACGCGATAGGTCTCGTCTTTGACCGGGCACGCATCTGCGTCGAGAAAGATGGTCGTCAACGACGAGCCTCGACGGCAGCCGCGCTCGCCGACGCGAGCCTCGACCTTACCGCAGGTCGGCCTGAGCGGGCGCGCCGTTGATCCACGCTACGCGAACCCCATCGATGTTCGTTTCTGGTCCACCGGCCCTCATCAGCACGCCATCGTCGATAGCCACGCTCACGGCCAGCAGGATCAGGACACCGAGCGATAACCCAAGCAACAACGCGCACCTTCTAAGGGCGCGGTCCCGTGTCCAAGCCATTCTTTCTATCTCCCTGATCATTCTGCCCCTGCGAGCGGGCGACGGCTCTTCGGCTGTTCACCCAACCCAGGGATACCGACGATAGCCCGTCACACCTGGCGGCGCAACGCTTGGCGATGTCGCTCGATCAGCGCGAGCGCGCGCTCGATACGGGCACAGCGTGTCGTCGCCTCGTCTGCCGCAAGAATGCTCGCGCCGATCGCCCGCCTGACCGACACCGGCAAGCGATCCCAGTCTGCCTGGTGGCCGCGCGCGGCAAGCGCTCCGGCCAGCTCCAAGGGTGCGGGCGGCAACAACCGCAACGCTACGACCAACGTGTCACCAGGCCCTAGCCCGAGCCGCGCGCAAGCCGCCTGATCGACCTCCATCAACCAGCGCCCACCTTCGCTGGGCCGGACGGTGCGTTGTCCGATGTCGTGGCCACGCAAGGCCACCTCGACGTCACAGGCCGCGCCAGAGAAACTGAGCCGCTCCGCGACGTGGCTCGGAACAGCAGCGACCACCGGCCCTCGGGCCTCGGCTCTCTCCAGGGTGGCGACGAAACGCGCGCACGTCATGGCTGCGCACCCACAGGCTAGGGAAGAAGGAGGCTTTGCCCGGTGGTCCGACGCGCCTCCAGGTCGGCATGGGCGCGCTCGGCGTCCGCCAGCGGGTAGGTCTGATTGATGTTGGCGCGGACAACGCCGGCGGTGATCGCCGAGAATAGGTTGCCGGCGCTGTCCTCGAGTTCCGTTCGGGTCGCGATCTGCGGGAACAAGGACGGGCGAGAGAGCCTGGCCGACTTGGGCGTCAGGACCGAGAGGCTTACGGGCGGAACAGCGCCGGACGCGTTGCCGTAGGAGACGAGATGGCCGTGCTTGGCCAGACTCGCGAGCGACGCCTCGAAGGTGTCGCGGCCGACGCCGTCGAAAATGTAGCGACAGCCCTCCCCGCCGGTAAGCTCGGTGACGCGCGCCGCAATCCGGTCGCTGCTCGAGACGACAACGTGATCGGCGCCGTGGTCAAGGGCCAGCGCGGCCTTCGCATCGCTGCTCGCCGTTCCGATCACGAAGCAACCCTTGTGCTTGGCCCAGGCGGTGAGGATCAGCCCAACCCCACCGGCAGCAGCGTGGATCAGCACCGCATCGCCGGCCTTCGCGTCGGTCATACGATGCAGCAGGTACTCTGCCGTCATGCCCTTGAGCATCAACGCCGCGGCTTGGCGCTCGTCGACGTCGGCCGGGAGCTTCACGAGCCAGCTTACCGGCAGGTTGCGTTCGGTGGTGTAGGTACCCGGCCTATTCCATACGTAGGCGACGCGATCACCGGCGCTCACCTCCGCGATATCCGGCCCCGTCGCGACGACGACGCCTGCCGCCTCCATACCGATCGTACCGGGTGGCTCCAGCAGCGGATACAGACCCGAGCGAACGTAGCAGTCGATGAAGTTGAGGCCGATCGCCGTGTGTCGGACGCGGACTTCGCCCGCCTGCGGTGCACCGACCTCAACATCCGCGGGCTTGAGCACCTCCGGACCGCCGTGCATCGCCTGAACGATCGCGAGCACCATGGTCTGTCTCCGTCTGCGGGCGTTAGGCGACCGGCTGGCCGGCTGCGTAGTCGAAGTAGAGCTCTCGTGCGCGGCGATAGATCGGCCCGGCCTGTAGATTCCGGTCCTCGAAGCGTACACACGGCATGACCTTGCCGTAGTTGCCGGTCGAGAAGATTTCATCCGCTTGGCCGAAGTCCTCAAGCGTGAGCGTCGTCTCCTCGACCACGACGCCGTCGACCAAGAGCAGCTCGCGCACGCGTTGCTTGGTGATCCCATTAAGAAAGGTGCCGTTCCAGGCTGGCGTCATGGCGACGCCGTCTCTGACGAGCCAGACGTTGGCGGTCGCCAACTCGGCAACGTTGGCGCAGCCGTCCAGGACGAGAGCAGTGTCGAAGCCCCGCTGGCGGGCCCAAACGAGCGCGCGGGCACTGTTCGGATAGTTGCAGCCCGCCTTGGCGTCGATCGGGGCGGCATCCCGGCCAGGGCGACGAAACGGCCCCGCGGTCGCGGAGAACCCCTCGGGCTTCGGCATCGGGCTCTCGTAGACGGAGAGGATGAAGTCGGTGCTGGTCGGATCGGGCGCCACGAACCCACGGGTCGCGTAGAACATCGGCCGGACGTAGTAGGCACGGTCCCGCGGCAGCTTCTTGAACGCGTCGACGACGATCTCGTGGACCTCAGCCGCGCTGTGGGTCGGCTCCAGCAACATCTTGCCCGCGCTGTCAACGAGCCGCGCGCAGTGGCGGTCGATGTCGGGGCCACGACCGTCGAAGATCCGCGCGCCATCGAAGACGGACGAGGCCATCCACATGGCATGGTCCATCGGGCCGAGAACCTTCGGCTCCGTGTCGTGCCACCGGCCGCCATGCCAAAAAACTGCGTTCATTCCCGTCTCCCGTCGCGCCAACCACCGTAGGAAGCGCGCCTCCTGCCGCCAAGGGTCACGCGCGCACACGAGCCTTGCCGCTGCCCCGAACAACCCCGTCCAAGCGAGGTTGTTTCGGCGCTATGCTTAGCGCCCACGATGGCTAGGCGAAGACATGGGGCGAGGGCGGATTGCGACGACTCTTGGCGCGCTTGCGCTGATCCTCCCATCAATGCCGGCGGCGGCCTGGTCCTTCGGGACGAGCGGTGAGGGCGCGCTCGCCATTGCCCGGCTGGAGGTGGCGCCAGGTCGGGGCATCTCGCTGCTTTGCGCCAACGTGGCCCGCTTCGAGGACGCTTTTCCCGACGCGGGGCCGCATTTCCGCAGCCTCTACGGGCCTGGCGGCTTTCTCATCAGCCTGGATCGGTCGTTCTGGGGTGACGATCTTCCGCTCACCGCCGTGCCGACCGACAACGCGCGTCGCCTGGTCTTCGAGATCGACGGAGCGACGGTGCCGCTGGACATGCAGGACAACGCGGAGACCGAGCAGTTCCAAGTCCGCGTCGGGTCGGGAAGCCCGCTCGTAGCCGCGCTTCGCAACGGGCGACGACTAACAGTCTGGGACACGGGTCGATTGCGCGCCGACGTGCCACTTGCGGGGTCGGCCAGCGCGATCGATCGGGCGCGCCGGCACTGCGCCGTTTGAGACTCGTCAGGGTCTCAGTTTGTAGCCGATCCGCACGAGATGGAGGATGAACCACCAGAGCGCGACGTTGACGGCGATCAGAACGACTGCGCCGATCCATAGTGTACCGTCGGTATAGCCCGTGAGCGCGAAGCGTAGGCCGTCGATCATGTAGAAGAACGGGTTGACGTGCGCCATCCACCAGAAGGCGGGCGGTAGCTGTTCGACCGCGTAGAAGGTGCCGGAAAGGAACGACAGCGGTGTGATGACGAAATTGGTGACCGCCGCCATCTGATCGAACTTCTCCGTCCAAAGACCGGTCAGGATGCCCATGAGCGAGAGGGTCAGGCTTGCCGTCAGGACATAGAACGGAATGAGCAGCGGCGCGTGCAGCTGGACGCCAACGAACGGCAGCATCGCCACCCAGACCGACACCCCGACGAGAACGCCGCGCGTTACCCCGCCCATGGCGATGCCCAGGACCAGTTCGCCGTGGCTCAACGGCGGCATCAGGTAGTCGACGATGTTGCCCTGCATCTTGGCGATGGCGATGGACGAAGAGGTGTTGGCGAACGCGTTCTGGATGATCGCCATCATGGTGAGGCCCGGCGCCAGAAACGCGACGAACGCCAACCCGCCGACCGTTCGATCGCTGCTGCCGAGCGCGAGCGTGAAAACCGCCAAGAAGAGAAGCGTCGTCACCATCGGCGCAAGGACGGTCTGGGTGAGGACCTTCAGGAAGCGTTGAACCTCTTTGCGATAGAGCGTCCAGAGGCCGAGCCAGTTGACGTCCCAAAGCGTACCGAATGTGCCGCTCGCGCCGGCGGCATCAGTGTGTTCGGCCCCCTCCTGGCGCAGGATGTCCATGCCGTCCTCTCGCTCGGCTGTGCGCTTCAGTAGTCCCAGCGCCAACGAAAACCGACGCTGCCGGTCTGGTCTTCGTTAGCGCGGGTCTCGAACCTGAGGCGGGGCGTCAACTCGACCTCGACGCGGGCGCTGCCGCTTTGCGCCTTGAGCCCCTGCTCGACCTCGAGAAACACATCGTCGGAGACGTAGGTGCCAACGCGAAGGTTCGCGTCTTCCATCGACTCCCCGCCAATCTCGACCGTATCCAAGCCGAATGTGTCGCCTAGCGTACCGAGGACACCGGGGCCGGCGCCACGCAGCTGGTTGACGGCGGCGGCTAGGCGCACCGCCTGAAAACTGTGCAGCTGCGTGGCGTCGCGACCGAACAGGATTCGCGCGAGCACCTCATCTTCGGGCAGGGCCGGGTTGCTGCTGACGATGATGTCTGGATCAAGCGCCGGGCCTGTCACTTGGATCACCGCGACAATATCGTCGAGCGGCGCCTCGGCCTCGATGTCAAGCGACGGATCCGGCGGAAACTCCCCTGTGAGCCTAATCTCGCCACGACGAAACTGGAAACGGTTGAGCAGCACGTCAAGATGGCCGCGCCGGTACTCGATTAGGCCCCGCACGCTCGGCGACGAGGCGTCACCCGACACAACGACCTCACCCTCCCACTCGGAATCGAGGCCGCGCCCGCGCACGAAGAATCTCCCCGGCACGGTTACGACCGCGTCGAGGTCGAGAACGCGCGCCACGGCGCTAAGGGGCAGCTCGTCGCCTTCGTCCTGGCCAGCCAGTTCTTCGAGGGTAACGACGTCAAGGCTCGGGAAGTCACGAGCACCGCTAGGCGAAGCCAAGTAGATCTCGCCGCGGTTCACGTCGAGCCTGCTCGTCAGCCCAAGTTCCGTCCCGGTACCGGTGACGCCGGTATCGCCACTCAGCTCGACAAAGATCTTCTCGCGCTGCAGTACCGCGAAGCGCTCGAGTGTGACGTCGAGGTCGACGTCCAGTCCCGATTCGCCGATGCGCACCCCTCCCTGCCCGACAAGCCGACCCTCGCGGCCGTCGGAGGCGACCAAGCGCTCAACCCGGATTTCGTCGTCATCGGCGAGAGCTTCCAGAACGAGGTCCTGAAGGACGACACCCGAGGCGACATCGATCACGCTGCCGTCGCTGAGCCGGGCCGAACCTCGGAGATCGGGCTCGTCCAACGTGCCTGCCGCGCCGAGCGCAATCGCAAACGTCCCATCGACCTCCGTGCCGTCGAGACCAAGCCAGCGCGCGAGCCGCATCAGATCCAGCGAGCCGTCGAGCGCGCCCTGCATCGGCTCCGTTCGAGCCACGGCAAGCGCGAACGGTTGCAGCGATAAGCGAACGGGAAACTGCGCCTCGCCTCTAACCGGCGGGCTCCCCAGCCCCTCGGCGTCGACAGCAGCCGCCAGCGTTCCGTCGCGCAGGTCAAGCGATGCGTTGATGGCGATACCGTCGTCGGCGGCCGCCCCTCGCTGGCGCAAGGCCGCGAGCCGCGCCTCGCCGACAACGACCGGTGCACGTCGGCTGCCGCTGACGGTCCACGTCGAGCCGACCGTGCCGTCGAGCGCGGGCAGGCCGAATGCCGAGAGCGTGGCGAGATCGAGGTCCTGGAGCGTGAGTATGGCATCCACCCGCTCCGGCCCAAGCGATGCCCGGGTATCGAGACGTGCCGCGTCGATCTCCAGCGTGAGCCCGTCGAGATTGATGGTGCCGCCTTCGATCCGCACCGTCGCCGGCGCGGTGAGCCGCACTGGCACGTCGGCGATGGCGCCGTCCAGGCGCTCCAGGGTCGCCTGCGTCCGCGCGGCGTCCCGGCGGACGACGCCCTCCCCGGCGACGTTGAAGGGATCGGGCAGCGAGCCCACGGCTTCGAGATCAACCCTCAGCCGCGAAAAATCTCCGGCCAGGCCGACACGCGCCGTCTCGACCCGCGTCGTTCCCTGTGCAACGCCGCTGAGGGCGAGCGTACCGTCAAGCGTTGCGGCGGCCGTCAGATCGGCACCCTCAACGGCGAGATCGACCTGGTCGAGCACCAGTTCCCCCACCTGCAAGCTGCGAGCGGTCGCCCGGACTTCGGCCCGCTGCCCGTCCCGGCTTCCGAGAGTAGCGTCGAGATCGGCTGTCCCCGCGAGCGGCACGCCCAAAAAACCGCCCAACGCCGTTAGCTCCGTCGCCCCACCGGCGACCCGGCCGTCGACGCGCACTGGATCGAGCGCAACCTCCAGGCTGCCGCCGAGCGACGCGCCAGGACCGGCGACAGCAGCATCGTCGATCACCAGACGCTCGGCGGTCGCCCGATAGGCGGCGGTCGCCGTCAGAGCGTCGTCGTTGCGCGCGAGGCGAGCATCGAGTTCGCCCGCAATCGCGTCGACGTTGCCCGCGGCGGAGATCCGCATCTGCGCCGTGTCGAAACTCTCCTCCTGGACGAGAAGGCCCTCGACCTGCAGCGCCGCCTCCGCCGCGAAATCGTCGAGACTCCCTGTGACGTCCATGGCCGCGGTCGCTGCGCCGGCAAGCGGCCGGTTCAAGGCAGGGCCCAGCACACCGAGGTCGCCAACCCGCGCGGTCAGATCGAGATCGCCGCTGCGATCGTCGACGTTCGCGCGCGCGGTACCGTTGACGGTGAGCGCCTGTCCTTCGAGGCTGAAAGTGTCGACTATGACTTCGGTCGCCGCATCGACGTTCGCTTCCACGAGCAAGGCAGGCACCGGCCCGAGCAGTGGACCAATGACGGGCGGCAGCTCAGCGATGCTCGTGCCGTCAGCCCGCAGCGTCAGACGCCCGCCCCCGTACTGATCGGCAAGATCCGCACGCAGCGTGGCACTCAGGGCGCCGGCCGGCACCTCTCGGGCGAGGGGTCGAAGCGCCGCGAGACTCGGCATGTCGATGTCAAGACGCGCGTCGATCATTCCCGCCGCGTGGTCGCCAGCGGCAGTGCCGCGGACGTTTATCGAGCGACTTCCAAGGTCCAGCGCATCGATCGCGAATGGCCCAGCCGCGTCGAAGACACCGCGGGCCGTGAGGGCGACGCGCTCTCGGAAGACGTTGTCGCCTGTCTCGATGACGAGCGCATCGGCTGTGCCTTCAAGGTTGAACCCGATCGCGCCCTCGTCGGTCGCGTGCGCCTCGGCGTGCTGCTCCAGATTGCCGATGGCCACGGGACCAAGGCGAAGGTCCGCGGCACGAAGCAACACCTCGCCTGGCGGCAGTGGCAGCGGCCCGTCGGCGCTCCCCGATATGGTCACCGCACCCTCGATCGGCTGGCCGATCAGCGCCGCCAGCGGCATCAGCGACCCGGCATCAACGTTGATCTCGGCTTCGAGGTGCTCGTCTTGGAGGGCGGCGCGGCCTTCCACAGAGATCCAAGGAGCTGCGATGTGCAAGCGGTCGACCACGGTGCGCGCGGCCGCGACCTCCGCTTCGAGACCGAGGTCCAAACCATCCTTGAGCAGCGCCGCGTAGGCGCTATCGGCGACCTCAGGTCCCGCCTCGAGGCGACCGTCGACCACAATCCGCAGAGGGTCCGGAAGGCCGAGTTCGACGTGGCTGCGAAGGGTCGCGACGGAGCCGGCTTCGAGCACAAGCCGGCCGGGCCAACGCACGATCGGTCCGTCACCGCGAAGTGAGAAGGTCATCGGCTCGACCCGCGGCTCGTCTGTCAATGCTGCGACGAGCCCGGATGCGTCCCGCCCCTCCAATGCCAGCGTCAACGTCTGAGCCGCAAGGTCCACCGTCGCGTCCACCTCCGCGCCGAGGCCCTGCGCGTCGCGACGACGAAGCTCCGCCGAGCCGGTGAGCAGGGTTCCCGTTCCGGCGTCGACGCTCGCTGTCAGCGCGAAGCTCGCAGGCTCGCCCAGCACCGCGGCCGCAAGGGTAATCTCGCCGATGGCCAGGCGCTCGACGCGGAGCGGTGGCACCGCGCCCGGCAGCACCACGCTCAGCTGCGCGTCGCCGCGCGCTGCTTCCACCTCGGCTTCGCCTGTGGGCAGGCGGTGGACGCGAACCCGTTCGACCAGAACGTTGCCGATCTCGATCCGTCCGGCCAGCAACGCCGCGGGCGTCCAAGCGGCCCCAAAGTTGTCGACCTCGAGCCAGACGCCGTCGGCATCCTCCAACGCAAGTCGATCGAGCTGAACACGACCGGGCAACCCGCCACCGAGCCCCTCCAGCTTGACGCCCGGGACGAGGGCGTTGACCACCCCGACGGCGGCGTCGCGGACGGCCGCGCTCTGCAGCCCCGCGAGCAGCACGACGACAAGCGCAAGGGGAACGAGGATCAGACCCGCGAGCAGGGCGATCAGGCGAAGCATCGTCGGGCCCTTCTCATCAAAACGCCTGACCGAGACCGACATACACCTGAAAGGCGTCGTCGACATCACGACGGTCGACCGGAATGGCGACGTCGAAACGGATCGGTCCGATCGGCGTCACGTAGCGCGCCCCTAAGCCTGCGCCGAACACCAAGGGGTCGACGAAATCCGGGAACGACGCCTCGAAGGCACGCCCGGCATCGACAAAGCCGACGATATCGACGCTATCGACCACCCGATAGCGGAGCTCGCCCGCGGCCTCGAACAGCGATCGACCGCCGAGCGGCGTTCCGTCATCGTCGAGCGGAGAGGCGGTCTGAAACGGGACGCCGCGAACGGAGCCACCACCGCCGGCATAGAAGCGACGGTTGGCCGGAATGTCATCACGCGCGGCTCCGACGATCGACCCGAGAGCGCTGCGTACCGCGAGCACAAGCCTCGGGCTCTCATTCAACCTAAAGTACGTGGACGCATCCAACCTGAATTGGTTGAAGCCAAGCTCCGGATCGAACGTGTTCCAGAACGGCGTTGCCTCGAAACGCGCCGCCACTCCGCGCGTGGCGTCGAGAGTTTCATCCGTGCCATCGTAACGGAGCAAAGCCGGGACGAAGAACAAGCCGAAGTTCGTCGTACCGTTCGCATCCGTAACCTCGCTGAACTCGTAGCCAACACCGATCGAGCCGGTGAGCTCGTCCGAGAACTCCTCCTCGACACCGATCGACGCGTCGACCGAAACGCTCTCGAACGCGTCGTTATCCTCGCGCACGGCGGAGGCCTGCGCGAGCAAGGATCTGTCCGGGCCGAGGAGAGCCGGCCGGCGCAAGCTCGCCTCGACGCTCTGCAGGAGCCTGTCTGCGTCGAGGCGCAGGCGGGCCGTGTCGCCCGACCCCAGGAAGTTCCTGTTCTCCCACGACACATCGCCACCGGGACCGGCATCGCTCTCTAATCGAACGCCACCGCTGATCGTCCGATGGAGCCGCTGGGTCGTGCGAATGGTGATCGGTGCGTCGCCTTCGGGCGGTGGCTCGACGGGCAGGACGACGTCGACCCGCTGAAACAGCCCAGTCTCGACCAGTGCTCGCCGCGTCTCGGCAACCAGGTCCGACTGATAGCGATCACCCGGCCGCCAAGCGACCAGCTCCCCAACGAAGTCCGCGTCGATCCCCTCCGTACCTTCGAACGTCGCCGGACCGAGCGTCACCTCAGGCCCGGGCGCCAAGCGCAACGTCACGTCGAGCGTCTTGGCGTCGCGGTCGATGATTGCCTGGCGCTCCCCAAGCGCCGCGTAGGCGCGACCGCGGGCTCTCGCATCGGCCAGCAGACGCGCTTCAGCGTCGACCACCGCGGCGGCTCGCGCGGGCATTCCCGCCGTGAGGCCTAGCGTATCGGGCTTGGGCGCGGCGTAGCCAAGCGACGGCTCGGCAACCTCGATGATGACCTCGGCGAGGCTGTAGCGAACGCCGGATGCGACGGCGAGTGTCAGCGTCGCACGGCCCTCCTCTTCCGGCACGGCGACGTCGGCGACGATTGCGCCATCGAAGTAGCCCTCGCTGGCAAGGGCGCTTGTCAGTCTGGTCTCGTCTGAGGCCGCTCGCCGCCTGAGCGCCAGGAGCGAAGGTGGCGGCGTCGCTGCTTGGGCAACGCTCTCACTGACCTCTGTCAAGAACGCGGTCAGCTCGGGATCGGCGCCCGAGACGACCACATCGTAAGGTACGGCGGTGCCCGACCGGACGCGCGGCGCGTCGTCATCGACCCGATCGCCCTGGCGTCCGGCGCACCCGACAACCAACAGGAGCGCCAGTATCGCGACGCATCCAGCCGCGTGCCGGCAGAGACTTCGCCCGAGGGATTGGCCGCTGATGGTCTCCACGCTGCCGGCTCGATCTTTGCTCGCCGCGTCCGCTGCAAAGCTCACGTGCGGATGAAGCGCAGGTCCTCGTCACCGAGGACCGCCGCGGTTAGGTGGCCCGTCCAGCAGGCACCGGTGTCGATGCCGATCCGATTGCCACGAACCACCGGCACGTCCACGACCGTGTGGCCATGCACGACGACGACACCGAGGTCGCTGGAGTCCGAAAGAAACGGCTCGCGGATGGTGACGTAGTCCGTGGGATCCTGCAGATCGACCGGCACGCCGGGTCGAATACCGGCGTGAACGAACAAGAAGTCGCCAACTTGGACGTTGGACTGCAGATCGCGCAGGAAGCGATGATGCGCGGCCGGCACGCTGGCAACGAGCTCTTGGCGGTGCGCCGCGACCGCGTCGGCGCCACTGTACATCGGCAAGGGCGGCACGCCGTAGCTCATCATGGTCGCGTCGGCACCGGATTGCAGCCACGCGTGCGCGGGTTTGCCGCCCGTCATAAAGCTCCGAAACCAGTAGTCGTGGTTGCCAATCAAGAAGCACCGGCGAATGGGCCCCGGCGGCAGGTTTGCGAGATGATCGATGACCCGGCGGCTTTCCGGGCCGCGATCAACGTAGTCACCGAGATAGATGACGGTCACCGAACCGTCCGGCCGCGCCCGTTCGAGGTCGCGGGGGCTCGCGCTGTCTAAGGCGGGTAGCAGGGCGTTGCGGGCATGCATGTCACCGATGGCGTAGACACGCTCGCCCGTCGGCAACCGTGGCGGTCGCCCGCCAGCGGTCGGCACGTCATTTTCATGGGTCTTTCGTCGCAGCCACCGCAACAACTTTGCCACACCTCCGGGCGAACCGTTCGCGCAATCGGCTGATAGAGCTTGGGCTTACGCAAACTGGTGCGTTAAAGACACAAGCGAAGCGGTTGATGGAAATGGTGTTCTGGGGACGTCCTATGGTCGTGCACGGGATTCGTCAGTCGGGTGCAGTTCGGCTCTCGCCTCTCCTCGTGTGTGCGCTCTTGACCACACCGGTAGGAGCGCTGGCGCAAGGTGTCGAGCGTGGAACAGCGCTGGAGCGCGCCGAGGAAGCGTTCGAGGGGCGCGAATTGGAGGACTTTGAGCAGCGTGGCATCCGCACCGGCAAGATCAACATCTTCCCCACGGCGTTCTTGAGCGTCGGCTACAACGACAACGTGCTGGCCGCCCCGGACGACAGCTTCCTAACCGACGTCTCCGAGGACATCGTATCGATCGTCGGGGCTGGCGTCCGCTTCGAAACGAACACGCCACGTCACTTCGGGTTCCTCGACCTCACCGGCGAGCTCGGGCGGTTCGAGGACCTCGACGGTCAGAACTACGACGACTGGGCGGTCCGGGTCGGCGGGCGCTGGGACATCACACGGACGCTCGACTTCGGCGCCGACGCCTTCTTCATCAACGACCATGAGACGGCGGACGATCCGGACCGTACGATCGAGGACATCATCGACGCGACCGAGATCAATCGTTTCGGCGCCGGCTTGGCGATCAATAAGCGCTACAACCGTGGGTTCATTCGCCTCACCAGTCGGATTGCCCGCAGCGAGTTCGACGATGTCAGCGCGGACGTGTTCGACGACCTCGGCGACATCATCGCCGGGACGCCGTCAGGCACCGTGAATGTCAACGAGGGTCGCGACGTCACGGCCTTTCCGACCAACCTGCGCTTCGGCTTTGACGCGGATCGCAATTACGACGTCTTTGCGGATTTCGGCTACCGAGCGAACCGCTACGACCGCAATCAGTTGATCACCACCCGCCTCCTAGACACCGCGCTCGGAGCGGGGCTGTGTGATCCGGTCACCGAGGACAACGCTGCCGAGTGTTTCGCCATCGTCGACACCGCGGAAGACGACCGGGACCGCGACTTCGATAGTTTCCGCGTCCTCGTCGGCACCGAGGTCGACTTCGACCGTTTGCTTGAAGGTGAGTTCGGTGTTGGTCTTGAATACGCGGACTTCTCCGACGCGGAGACCGACGACAACGTTGGCTTCTCCTTCGAGGGCGATCTCGATTGGACCGTGGCGCCACGGACGCTGGTGAACTTCGCGGCGGCGCAGGGGTTCCGCGCGACGGCCGATGGCGGCACGCTCGCGACCGATGTGGGTGCCACCCTCACCTTCGCCGTTACGCCCAAGTCCCAGGTCGGCGCTACCGCCCTCTATGGGCGCGACGACCGTCAGGAAGTTGACCGCACCGACGACGACGTCACCGCCGGCGTCTTCTACGCCTACAACTTCAATCGCTACCTGTCCGTCGGCGCGGACTACACCTACCGCCAGCGCTTTTCGACCGACGACGAGCGAGAGTTCAGCCAGAACGCGGTGTTCATCACCTTGCGCGGGCAGTACTGAATGCGTCAACGCCTGCGCATGGCGGTTGCCCTTCGCATTGCGCCCGCGCTGCTTCTGCTCGCGGGTTGCGCCGTGCCGCCCCGCAACGCGACGGTGCCTGCCGAGCCACCGGTCGTCGACGGATCGGCGTTGCGCCCTGGCGACCGGATCGACGTGACTGTCGTCGGCCAGCCAGACTTGTCAGGCACCTTCGATCTAGACCGCGATGGCATGCTCACGATGCCGTTGATCGGCGCGGTCGATGCCTACCGGCTATCGCCGGACGACCTCGAGGACCACTTGATCCTGCGCTTCGGCGACGGCTATCTCCGTGCGCCGCGCGTGCACGTGGCGACAGCGTTGCTCCGCCCGTTCTTCATCGTCGGCGAGGTCGAGCGCCCTGGAAGCTATGTCTATCGGCCGGGAATGACCGTTGCTGCGGCTATTCGGGAAGCGGGGGGCACGACCGCGGCGGACGAGTCGCTCGACGTCGTCGTGACGCCCGGCGGCCGCGCGCACGCGACGCGCGTCGTCGGCCTGGAGGCGCCGCTCTCACCTGGCGACATCGTTGAGCTGAAGGAACGAGCGGGTTGAGGCAGGCCGTCGCCGACAGCGACGGCGATCGAACGGCCGCCTGGCGCAGAGCGCTTGCGATCTACCTGGACCGACGCGTCGTCGCCATCCTGTTCCTGGGGTTCGCCTCCGGCCTCCCTATCATGCTGGTCGCCGGCACCTTGAGCACGTGGCTCCGCGAGGCTGACGTCAGTCTCTCGGCGATCGGGGTGTTCGCCTTCGCATTCGCTCCCTACACTTTCAAATTCTCGTGGGCGCCGCTGATCGACCGCCTGCCGTTACCTCCGTTCACGCATTGGCTCGGTCGCCGCCGCGGTTGGCTGCTCGCCACCCAGATCGGCTTGATGTGCGCAATCTGGGGCTTGGGCCAGACCGATCCGTCGACGAGCCTGGCGTGGGTATTCGCGATGGCGGTGACGGTCGCCTTTTTCTCGGCCAGCCAGGACGTCGTCATCGACGCCTACCGCGTCGAGAGTCTGCCGGACAGCAAGCTGGGTGCGGGCGCCGGCATCGTTGTCCTCGGCTACCGCATCGGCATGTTCGCAGCCACGTGGGGGGCCCTGCGCCTCGCCGACACCGACGGCTGGGCCACCGCCTACTCCGTCATGGCGGCGCTCGTCGGCGTGGGTGTGGCGACCACGCTGCTGATCCCTGAACCGCCCGGATCGACCTTTCGTCGACCGGCGGCGCCCGGCTTACGCGCCTGGCTGGCGAGCGCCGTGGTCGAGCCCTTTCAAGACTTCTTCGCCCGCCACGGCATCAAGGTCGCCGTCGTGATCCTCACGCTGATCTCGGTCTTCAAGGCGAGCGACGTGCTGTTGATGCTGCTCGCCAATCCCTTCTACATCGACACAGGCTTCACAAAGACCCAAATCGCCGACGTGACCAAGCTGTTCGGTGTCGGCATGACGATTGCCGGCGGGCTCATCGGCGGCGTCGTTGTCTTTCGTCTGGGCTTCCTCAGCAGCATGGTCATCGCTGCGGTCCTGATGGCAGGCTCCAACCTGATGTTCGCCATGCTCGCCATCGCCGGCGCCTCGATGCCGCTCTTCATTCTGACGATCGCGGTGGAGAACATGTCCTCCGGGATCGGCACCGCCGTCTTCGTCGCGTTCCTCTCGGCGCTTTGCAACGTCCACTACACCGCGGTGCAATACGCGCTGCTGACGTCGTTCATGCAGCTGTTCGGCAAGTTCGTGATCGTGCCCAACTCCGGGCTCTACGCCGACGCGGTCGGTTGGTTCTGGTTCTTCGTCTCGTCGACGCTGTTTGCCCTGCCCGCACTCGTGCTGCTGCTCTGGCTGTTGAGGCACGGGCCCGAGATCAAGGTCGCGCGGGCGGAGCCACCGAACGCGTAACCGCCTCGCTGCGGACCTTGACCGCGTCGATGACGGTACGCCGAGCCGGATGGTCGGCACGCCGCAGCCACTCGAAGGCCACCATGTCGGCCGTCACGGCGATCACGCCGGCAGACGCAGCACGGCGCAGCGCAAGATCGGCGTCGAGCTCCATCCGGCAGCAGCAGGCATCGATCGCGAGATGCACTCGGAATCCACGCGCGGCGAGGTCGATCGCCGTTTGCAGGACGCAGACATGGGTCTCCATCCCGCAGACCACGACGTCGGGGCGATCGAAACCTGCGAGCCGTGGCACGAGCTCTGGCGCGTGAGCGGCAGAGAAGTGGACCTTCTCGACAACGGTCGCCGTAGGCAGCCGGTCGCTGAGCCAAGCCGCGGTGTGCCCGAGCTGGCTCGGGACGTGCTCGGTAAGCGTCGTCGGCACGCCGAGCGCCGTCGCGGCGACAGCGATAAGATCCAACGAGGCGTCAGCGCGTGCGCGTGCCGGCTCGGGCATGGCGGCGGCAAGCCGCTCCTGTACATCGACGATCAAGAGCTGCGAACGGCCTGCCTGCAGCAGTGGCGAGGTCGCAGCAGACGCGAAAGGATCAGCATCAACGTGCATGGCGCCCTGCCCATCATTGACATCCACTGCGCAAATCGTACACCCCAGCGCCAACCACGCACTCCTTTCATTGGACGATCATTGACCGAACCGACGCAGGCGTCCTCAGGCTTCGCCGAGCTGGGCCTTTGCGAAGAAGTCGTTCGGGCGGTCAGCGACGCCGGTTACACCGAACCGACGCCAATCCAGGCGAAGGCCATACCTCATATCCTCAACAAGCAGGACCTTGTCGGTATTGCCCAAACCGGAACCGGCAAGACCGCCGCGTTCGTTCTTCCGATCATTCATCACCTTTCGCGCGGTCGCGCCCGCGCACGAATGCCGCGCTCGATCATCCTGAGCCCGACGCGAGAGCTGGCGAGCCAGACGGCCGACAATTTCACCAAGTACGGCAAGCACCTCAAGCTGACGATGGCCCTGATTATTGGTGGTGTCGGCATGGGGGATCAGGAGAAGCTCCTCGCCCGCGGCGTCGATGTCCTGATCGCGACGCCCGGCCGGCTGCTCGACTGGTTCGAGCGCGGCAAGGTGCTGCTCGGCGGTGTCGACACCTTCGTCATCGACGAGGCGGACCGCATGCTCGACATGGGCTTCATCCCCGACGTCGAGCGGATCGCCGGCCTCATCGCCCGGCGGGAGCAAACGCTTCTCTTCTCGGCGACCATGCCGAAGGAAGTGCGCCGGCTCGCCAGCCAGTTTCTTCGCGAGCCGGTCGAGGTTCAGGTTGCCCGTCCGGCGACGGCGTCAGCCACCATCGAGGCACGGCTCATCCGTCTGGCACCGGACCGCAAGGTCGAGACGATCGATCAGCTCATCGGCGCGCATGCGGTGGCCAAGGCGATCATCTTCTGCAACCGCAAACGCGACGTCGGCACGTTGACGCGCAAGCTGCAGCGCAAGGGCTACAACGCGCGCGATCTCCACGGCGATCTCGAGCAAGCCCATCGACAGGCGACCCTCGACGCCTTTAAGGCTGGCGAGGTCGACTACTTGGTAGCCACAGACGTCGCCGCACGCGGTCTCGACATCTCGGACATGCCCGTCGTCATCAACCTCGACGTGCCTAACCACGCCGACGACTACGTCCATCGCATCGGCCGCACGGGACGCGCCGGGCGGCAGGGTCGCGCCTTCACCTTCGCCACCGACGACGACGCAAAGCGTCTAGCGAAGATCGAACAGCTCCTCGGCGGGCCGATCACAACCATGGACCCGTTCGTGAGCACTGCCGAGCCAGTCCCGCCCGTGGCTGCCGGTGACGACGCGCCCGAGCCGACTGCAGAGCCGCCGCGCTCGCGGGCGCCCAGCGATCGCCGTCGTCGCGCCGCCAAGCCGGCCGCGCGGAGCCAAGCCAAGGAGAGCGAACCGGCGCCGGCTCCAGTCGGGCCTGTCCTCGGCCTTGGTGACCATGTGCCCAGCTTTCTCCTCCGCCCGGTGCCGATCCGGCGCAGCTCGGACGGTGAGGACTCCTGATGCAGACGATCTTCGTCATGGTGAAGTGCGAGCTCGGCCGCGCCTATGACGTGGCTGACGCCGCGGTACAGGGCATCGCCGAGGTCTCGGAGGTGCACTCGACCTCGGGGCAGTACGATCTACTGATGAAGTTCTACCTGGACGACGGGGCGGATATCGGCCGCTTCGTCAACAGCCAGGTGCATCGGCTCGAGGGCGTGAAGGACACGTTCACGCTCATCACCTTCAAGGCGTTCACCTGAGCCATGGCCGACCGCGGCGTCAAGGTCGAGACGACCGAACACTTGCTCGAAGGGTGGATCGCCGTCGACCGCCTGCATCTCCGGCACACCCGCTTCGACGGCAACTGGACACGGCTGCTGCCACGCATGCTGGTCCGTCGCGGCGAAGCTGTCGTCGTTCTCCCTTACGATCCTGTCCGCGATGCCGTCGTCCTCATCGAGCAGTTCCGCGTCGGCGCGGTCGGCGGCAACCGCCCACCCTGGCTGTTCGAGGCGGTGGCAGGGCTGCGCGACAAGGCGGGCTCGCCTGAGGAAACGGCACGGCGCGAACTCGTCGAGGAGGCCGGCCTCGTCGGCGAGGACCTGGTTCTCGTCTGGGAGGGCTACACGACGCCCGGGTTCGCGGACGAGTATCTTCACGGCTACGTCGCCCGCGTCGACAGCTCGGCCGTCGGCGGCCATCACGGCCTCGACGAGGAAGACGAGGACATCCGCCCCTTCGTGCTGCCCTTTGAGGAAGCGCTCACTTGGTGGCGCGAGGGGCGCCTTCGGAACCTCCCGCTCTTGGCCACCCTTCTCGCGCTCGCGGTCGAGCGCCCGCGGCTGCGTGAGCGCTGGTCCGACTAGCGGGCGTCACGCGGCGGAGATGCACGCCGCCGCCAACCACCGCTCCGGCTATTGACTGAGCTCGTCCCAGAACTCCTTCATCTTCGCGAAGAAGCCGGTGCTCGTCGGGTGGTGGGTCTGCCCGTCGGTGCCTGCACCCTCAAACTCGCGCAACAGCTCCTGCTGCCGCTTCGTCAGGTTGACCGGGGTCTCGACCGTCACTTCGACATACATGTCGCCGCGGCGGGTGCCCTGCAGCTCGACCATGCCCTTGTCGCGAAGACGGAACTGCTTGCCGGTCTGGCTGCCGACAGGGACCGTGACCTTCGCCCGCTTCCCCTCGATGGTCGGCACCTCGATCTCGCCGCCGAGCGCTGCCGTCGTGAAGGTGATCGGCACCTCGCAGAAAAGATCGAGCCCCTGACGCTGGAAGATCCGGTGGGGCTGGACCGAGATGAAGATGTACAGATCACCGGGCTGAGCGCCGCGCACGCCGGCCTCGCCCTCACCCGCTAGGCGGATCCGTGTGCCGTCCTCGACACCGGCCGGGATGTTGACCGCGAGCGACTTCTCCCTCTGCTGGCGGCCGGTGCCGCCGCAGCTCTTGCAGGGGTCCTTAATGACCTGCCCCGTCCCCTGGCAGGTCGGGCAGGTGCGCTCGAGAGTGAAGAACCCTTGCTGGGCGCGGATTCGGCCCGTGCCGCGACAGGTCGGACAAACGATCGGCGGTGCCCCGCCCTCACTGCCCGAGCCCTGGCAAGCCTCGCAGACCACCGAGGTGGGCACGCGCAGCTGAGCCTTCTTACCACGAAAAGCGTCTTCCAAGCTGACGGTGAGGTTATAGCGTAGGTCGGCGCCGCGGTTTGCGGCTCCGCGACGCCGACCGCCGCCGGCGAGGTCGCCGAAAAGATCGTCGAAGACATCGGCGAAGTTGGCGAAGTCGAAACCACCGGGCCTTCCGCCCCCGCCGCCTTGTTCGAAGGCTGCATGGCCGAACTGGTCGTACGCGGCGCGCTTCTGGTCGTCCCGCAGAACCTCGTAGGCCTCGTTGATCTCCTTGAACTTCTGCTCGGCCGCCGCGTCACCCGGATTGCGATCGGGATGGTACTGCATGGCGAGCTTGCGGAACGCACTCTTCAATTCTTGCGGCGAGGCACCCCGCTTCACGCCGAGGGCCTCGTAGTAGTCCCGCTTGGCCATGCTTGTCGCTACCCTTTACGACGTCAAATCAAGCAACGGGGGACCGAAGCAAGGCTCCGGTCCCCCCAGCACGCTGGCGCAGCCGCCGCCTCAGGCCGACTTCTTCTTGTCGTCGTCGACTTCCTCGAAGTCCGCGTCGACGACGTCGTCGGGCGTCCCGGCGGAACCGGTGGCGTCACTACCGGTGGGGTCACCGCCGCCATCGGCGGACTGGGCCTTATACATCGCCTCACCGAGCTTCATCGACACCGTAGCCAACTCCTGGGTCTTGGCGGTGATCGCTTCGGGATCCTCGGCGGCGACGGCCTCCTTGAGCGAAGCTATCGCACCCTCGATCTGCGCTTTCTCGC
>CAYUKE010000001.1:0-35076 GCA_964445185.1 uncultured Geminicoccaceae bacterium | reverse complement strand
GATCGCCAACGACCCGCACCTCGGCCTCAACCTACCGAACCTGTGGCTGCTGGCCGGGGCGAAGTCGCCATCTTACCACGTCGTCGGCATGATGATCCCGGGGCTGCCGTTCTTTGAGCTGGGGCGGACACCGAACGTCGCCTGGGGCGGGACCAACGCCCGTGCGCTTTCCTCCGACCACGTCGACGTCGCCGGCAACGCGGGCATTGCGGAAGAGACCGTCCGGGTCCGAACGCGCTTCTGGCGAGATATCGACGTCACCCGACGGGTTTCGGCCGAAGGGCCGATCTTGTCCGACTCCCGGTTCGTGCCTGCACGCGACGGCGAGACTCTGGCGCTGCGCTGGGTCGGCCATGAGCCCACCGACGAGATCAGCGCCTTCCTGACCGCCGCGCGCGCCGGCGATGTCGACGCTTTTCGCGCCGCCTTCGCCAGCTACGGCGTCAGCGCGCAGAACATGCTGGCGGTCGACTCAGGCGGCGGCATCGCCATGTTGATGGCGGCGAAGCTGCCCGTCCGCCCGCCGCTCAAGACCGAGGACTTCGTTCTCAAGGGCAGCGCCCAATGGCAGGGCTTCGACACGGCGCTGAGCATGGGCTGGGTCAAGAACCCTCCCGAAGGCTTCATCGCGTCGGCGAACGACCGACCCGACTATATCGGGCGCCCAGCGGGCTACTTCTTCAGTCCCAAGGACCGCGTGGCGCGGATGGGCGCGCTGGTGGCGGAGCGCGGGAAACTCGGCTTCAGCGACCTCAGTGCCGTCCAGGTCGATGTCGTCTCTGCGCCCGCGGCTGAGCTGGCGGCGGGCCTCGTTGAACGCGCTGCTGCCCTCGGCCTCCTCCACCCGCTGCTGACCGAACTCGACGGCTGGGACGGGGCCTACGGAATCGATGACCGGGCGCCGGTCGTCTTCGAGACGCTTCTGTTCCACCTCGCCAAGGGCCTCTACGCCGCGGATGGCGAGGCCGTTTCGACGATCGACGAGCGCTGGACCAGCCTGCAGACCTTCCTGCTGCAGGATCTGGATGCTCGGCCGCCCGAGACGCGGCTTGGGCTATTGCAGACCGCCGCCGAGGCTGCGGCTCGCGACGCCGAGGCCTTCCCGACCTGGGGTGACATGCATCGGGTGCGCGTGCAGCACCTGCTCGGCAACGTGCCGGGGCTAAGGCGTTTCTTCCAAGTCGCCGACCTGCCCAGCGGCGGCTCGCGCGAGACCTTGATGAAGCGTAGCCACAACCTCGTGAACGGGCGTCATCGCGCGACCTTCGGCGCGCAATCCCGGCACATCAGCGACATGGCCGACGCGGACAGCAACTGGTTTGTTCTCTTCGGCGGGCAGGACGGTTGGCTCGGTTCGGCGAACTTCGCCGACCAAGTCGAACTCTGGCGCGAGGGCCGCTACATCCAGCTGCCGCTGACGCCTGCGGCCGTCGACGCCGCCTTCCCCCGCGTTGTCCGGACGACGGTCGCGCCCGCGGAATGACGCGCACCGTCGACCCGACGCCGATCGTTCGGCCCTTTGCGGGGCGCCGAATGCGGGCGCTCGGATCGAAGGATCCGGTTGCCGCGCAAGCGCGCGTTCTCGCTGCGCTGGTGGCCGCAGCCGCGCGAACGGTTTTCGGTCGCGCCCACGATTTCGCCGCCGTCCGCGACGTCGCCTCGTACCAGGCGGCGGTGCCCCTGCGCGACTACGAGGCGTTCTGGCAGGCGTACTGGCGAGACGCCTTTCCCGTTCTGAACGACATCACCTGGCCTGGACGTATCCCCTTCTTCGCCGTGACGTCCGGGACCACGACCGGACGGACCAAGTACATTCCCCTGACCCACGCGACGCTCCGCCAGAACCGGCGCACGGCGCTCGACATGATCGCCGCGCATCTGGTCGCCCACCCGCGCAGCCGCCTCTTCGGCGGGCGGAGCTTCGTCCTCGGCGGCTCGACCGCGCTGGTCGAAGAGGCGCCTGGGATCTGGAGCGGTGATCTTTCCGGGATCGTCAACAAGACGGCACCGGCTTGGATGCGTCCGCTCACCTTTCCGCCGGCGAAGCTCGGGCTCCTCAGCGATTGGGACGAAAAGCTTGATGCACTGGCGCGCGCCCTGCCCGCGCAGACGATCACCGCGCTCTCCGGCGTGCCGAGCTGGGTTCTGATCCTGTTCGACCGCCTGGCCGCCGCCTACGACCGCTGGCCGCTCGCGGAGCTGGAGCTTTACGTCCACGGTGGCGTGGCTTGGCCGCCCTATGCAAAGCGCTTCCGGCCATATCTCGACCGCACCAACGCGGCGACACGCGAGGTTTATCCCGCGAGCGAGGGCTTCATCGCGTTCGCCGACCGCAATCCCGAGGACGGCCTCCTGCTCAGCTTCGACACGGGGCTCTTCTTTGAGTTCGTCCCGGTGGAAGAGCTCGAAGAGCGCACGCCGACGCGCCACTGGATCGAGACGATCGAGGTCGGCGTCGAGTATGCCATCGCCGTCTCCGGGCCGAGCGGGCTCTGGAGCTATCTCATCGGCGACACCGTCCGCTTCGTCACCCGGCGCCCGCCGCGCCTCGTGATCACCGGGCGGACGGCCTACATGCTGTCGGCGTTCGGCGAGCACCTGATCCAGAGCGAGCTAGACACGGCGATCGTCGGCGCCGTCGAAGCGGCCGGAACGACGCTTAGCGAGTACGTAATCGGCCCGCTCATTCCCGAGCGCGGGCTGGGCCATCACCGCATCTACATCGAGGCCGCCGACGCGGCGTCATTGGATGGGTACGCGCTCGCCCGCGACATCGATCAACGGTTAGCCGCGCTGAATGACGACTATCAGGTCCACCGCGCGGGCGATGTCGCCATGGGCGCGCCAGAAGTCCGCCTCCTGCGTCACGGCGTGTGCGCCGAATGGATGCGTCGGCGCGGGCGTCTTGGTGGCCAGCACAAGGTGCCGCGGGTGATCGCCGATCCCACCCGCTTCCTCACCACTGCCCGCGATCTGGAGGCGGTTTCAGCCGACCTCGCCGAGGAGCCCTGACGGCGTCAGCTTGGCGCCCGTCAGCCGCCGCTCGGCCGCGTCCATCCGCCAGGTGAGCATCGCTTGCGCGGCGTCGAGCACGGCCGCGGCACGGCTCGGTTGCCGCGCGATGTCGACTGTCTGCTCGGGGTCGGCAACGAGGTCGAAGGCGAGCGCCGGCAAGCCGTTGAAGTGAACGTAGGCCAGCGTGTCGCCCTGGTGCACCGCGAGCTGGCAGCGATCTGGCGGCAAGCCGAGCGCCGTTTCGAAGACCGCCTCCTCGACATCGCGAAAGTCGTGCTCGAAATGAGCGGCCGTCCGCCAACCCGCCGGCGTCGCGCCCTCCAGCCACGGGCGCAGGCTGCGGCCGTCGCACTGCAGCGGTACCGTGCCGCCGAAGAGATCGATGATCGTCGGCAGCAGATCCACATGCTCGGTGAAAGCCGACACGCGCGAACCGCGAGCGCCTCCGGGCAGACGGACGATGAGGGGCACGCGGAATGCCTCCGGGAAGAACCCGGCCTTTCCCCAGAGCCCGTGATCACCCAGCATTTCGCCGTGGTCCGAGGTGACGATCAGCAGCGTGTCGTCCAGTTCGCCCCGCTGGTCCAACGCCTCAACGATGCGGCCGAGATGCGCATCGACCTCGGCGATCAGGCCGAAATAGACCGCTCGCGCCCGGCGAACGGTCTCGGCGTCGCGGTCCTCCGGCTTCCGCCACCAGCCCCCCGACAGCGGTCGCTGGGCCAACACGTCGAGGTAGGGGTGCAGCGCCGCGACTTCGTCCGATTCCGCGAGCCCGGACGGGGGCGGAACGTCGTCCGGCGCGATCATCGCGTGGTACGGTGCCGCGGCCACCAGCGGCGGGTGGGGCTTGATGAACGAGAGGTGCGCGCACCAGGGGGCTTCGCAGCGCTTCAGCCAAGCCAGAAAGCGGCGCGCGAGGAAGGCGGTCTCGCTGTGCTCGGCGGCAAATGGCGCCGGCGCGCCAAGCGCACCGCCATAGACGTCCTCGAGATCAAGGCGGCCGTAGCCCTGCTGCTCCAGCCAAGCGAGCCAGGGTGCGCCGTCCTCCAGGAGTGGCTGGACGACGTCCCACGCCGGATCGAAGCCCTCATAGCTGCGCAGACGGGGGTCGGCGGGCACGTGGATGCGCGGGTCCGGGCTCGTGTCGGTGTAGCCAAACAGCGCCGGCGCGTAGCCCAGACGGCGCATCTCGCGGGCGAGGCTGGTGTGCCGCGCGTCGAGCGGTGTGCCGTTGGTGATCGAGCGGTGGTTCAGCGCGTAGAGCCCGGTGTGAAGCGAGGCCCGCGCCGGCCCGCAGGGCGTCGCCTGGCTGAAGTGCCGGGTAAACAGAACGCCCTCGGCCGCCAGCCGGTCCATGGTCGGGGTCTTGGCGCAGGGGTGTCCGAGGCAAGAGAGGGCGTCGGCGCGCCATTGATCGGCGGTGATCAGGAGCAGGTTCATCGCCGGAGGCCTCCCTGATGCGATCGACATCGCGCCGTCCTATTGCGCCACCGTGACAAGCAACGAGGTACGTTATGCCGCAGATCGCCGCAGCCGCGGTCGTTTTCGACCTCGACGGCACGCTCGTTGACAGCGAGCCGATCGCCCGTGCGGCGGCCATCGCGGCTCTGCGCGCGCGCGGCTTCGTCGTCGACGACACCGTCCTCATGACGCGCTTCACGGGGCGGCGCGACGACGAGATGGTCGCCACCTTGGCGGCGGAGCAAGGGCTCGGCGTCGATGTCGAGGCGACGGTGGCGGCGATCGACGCGGTCGCCATCGAGCGGCTGGCGAGCGAGCTGGAGCCGATGCCCGGTGCCGCCGAACTCGTGCCGATGCTGCGCCACCTACCGCTCGCCGTCGCCTCCAACAGTGCGCCCGCCCGCGTTCGGTTGTCCCTGGAGCGGATCGGCTTGCTCCAAGCCTTCGAGCCCCACGTCTACAGCGCCGCGCTCGTTCCCAACGGCAAGCCCGCGCCGGACATCTTTCTCCATGCCGCGGCCGCGCTCGGCGTTGCCCCGGAGCGGTGCGTGGCCATCGAGGACAGCGTCAACGGCGTCGCCGCGGCCAAGGCAGCCGGCATGACGACCATCGCCGTCACGGCGCACGGCGGCGACGCGCCGGAGCACCGGCGCACGCTCGCCGTTGCCGGCGCCGACCACGTCGTCGCGACGCTGCGGGCGGCGGTGGGCCTCCTCGTCTAGACGCTGCTAGACGCAGCGCCCGCCGTCGACCTCGAGCACGACACCGGTGACGAAGGCGGCGCGGTCGGATGCCAGATAGAGGGCGGCGTTGGCGATGTCGTCGGGCCGGCTCAGCCGCGCCAGCGGGATGGTGGCGACGAACTTGGCACGGTTTTCGGGCGTGTCAGCGACACCCATGAACGTTTCGAGCAGCGCCGTCTCGCCGATCACGGGGGCGATGCAGTTGACGCGGATGTTGTCGGGAGCGAGCTCGACCGCCATCGACTTCGACAGCAAATTCACAGCCCCCTTGGAGGCGTTGTACCAAGTCAGACCCGGACGCGGTCGGATGCCGGCCGTCGAGCCGACGTTGATGACAACGCCACCGCCGCGATCGCGCAGGATCGGCACCGTCGCCTGCGCCATGTGGTAGATCGACTTGACGTTCACGGCGAACACGCGATCGAAGCTCGGCTCGTCGACCTGGAGCATCGGCTGGTTCTTGTGGCTGATGCCGGCGTTGTTGACGACGATATCGAGCGCGCCGAAGGCGTCATGGGCCTTGTGCACCGCGGCCCGAAGCGATGAGCCGTCGGCAACGTCGCACGCAACCGGCAGGGCCGACTCGCCGAGACCAGCGGCGACCGACTCAGCGCCCCGGGCATTGATGTCCAGGCAGGCAACGCGGGCGCCGGCACCCACGAACGTCTCGGCGATCGCCCGCCCGAAACCGGACGCCGCGCCGGTAACGACCGCGACCTTGTCGGCGAGTTCCATCGTGTTTGCCTCTTAAATCAGTCAGATCTCATGCCCGGCAGGCGAAACTTGGCGCAAGGTCTTGCTCGCTTGCCAGCTCAGGGCTAGGGGCAGCCGGCAGCAACGGGGATCGCCCATGTTCGGCTTGGAAGTCGGGCTGATCGGTCTGATCGGCCTTGTCCTGATCGTGTATGCCTTGTTTCACGTCATCGGCAGCAAAGCATCGACCTTGGCCAAGGCGCTGTGGACGGTCGGGCTCGTCGCCTTTCCGCTGATCGGCTTCATCATCTGGCTGGTCGTCGGCCCGCGCAACGCTCGCTGAAGAACGCTGGGCCGTTCGACGCCAAGGGCCCGGCGGCGGCGCGCAAGGGCCGCACCTGCATCACGCTGTCATGACACTGTCGTGGTGCCGTCATCGAAGCGTCACCTCATCGCCGTACACGCTGTTGAACAACGGTTGGTCAGGAGAAGCGCCCTCATGCTGCGCCGTCAGATCTTCGGCTTGGCCACCGCCCTGGTCGTCGCCCCGTCGCTCGCCGCGACGGAACCCATCAAATTCGCCGTGACGGACATCGAGGGGCTGGAAGCGCTTCTCGTCGAATTCGGCCCGTTCCGCGACGCGCTGCAGGGGATCGTCGGCGACGAGATCGAGCTCTTTCCGGTGAACAGCCGGACCATCGCCGCCGAGGCGCTGAACGCCGAGCAGGTCGACTTCGTGCTGACAGGTCCGGCCGAGTACGTCGTGATGCGCCAGCTAACCAACGCCGAACCGGTCGTAGCGTTCACCCGCCCCGACTACTTCTCGGCGGTGATCGTGATGGCCGATAGCGACTATCTCCTGCCCAGCGATCTCGAGGGCGAGCGCATCGCCTTCGGTGACGTCGGCTCGACCTCGAACCATTTGGCCCCGGCGCAGCTCCTCGCCGACTACGGCATCGTCTACGGCGAGAGCTATGAGGCGTTCCACACGTCTCGGCCGATCGGGCACGAGGCGATGAAGCAGGGGGATGTGGCCGCGCTCGCCACCAATTACCGGTCGTGGCTCAACATTCGCGACGAAGAGACCCTGCCGCCGGGCGCCTTCCGGGTTCTCGTCCGCGGCGGTGACCTGCCCAACGATGTCCTGGTCGTTGGCGATCACGTCGATTCGGCGCTGACGAAGAGCTGGCGCGACGCGTTCAGCGAACACTCGGACGTGCTCGTGGAGGCCATCCTTGCCGGCGGCGAAGAGAACCAGAAGTATGTCGGCATGCGGTTCCTGCCGGGCGTGACCGACAGCGACTACGACTACGTTCGCTCGATGTACCGCACGATCGGCTATCCGCAGTTCTCCGAGTTCGTTGGCGACTGAGCCCGCCCGGCTCGTTGACGCACCGGGGCCGGCCGCCGCGCCGCTCGATCTCAGCGTCCGTGGCCTGCGCAAGGCC
The DNA here is from genome assembly GCA_964445185.1 of uncultured Geminicoccaceae bacterium. Classification (GTDB taxonomy): domain Bacteria; phylum Pseudomonadota; class Alphaproteobacteria; order Geminicoccales; family Geminicoccaceae; genus JAAAPF01. Next base: position 27,713 of record CAYUKE010000001.1, on the reverse strand, counting down.
TACGGTCGCGCGGTCATCCTCGCTGGCGTCGATCTCGACGTGGCGCGCGGCGAGTCGGTGGCGTTGCTCGGCGCCAACGGCGCCGGCAAATCGACGCTCCTGCGTTGCTGCCTGCGGTTGGTCGCTCCGGATACCGGGTCGATCGACTTGCTCGGAGAACCTCTGCACGCGCTCCACCGCAGCGCTCTTCGCCGCGCGCGCGCACGGGTCGGCTTCGTCTTCCAACGCCACAACCTGGTGCGCCGGCTCTCCGTCCTCGACAACGTACTGCACGGGGTCCAAGCGCGCGCTTCGGGACCCTTGGCGTGGTTTCAGGCGATCGCGCCCCACGCCTGGCGCGACGAGGCGCTGGATTGCCTGGATCGTGTCGGCCTTACGGGCCTCGCCGGGCGCCGGGCGGACCAGCTTTCGGGCGGCCAGAGCCAGCGTGTCGCGATTGCCCGTGCGCTGATGCAGCGACCGCGCGTCGTCTTCGCCGACGAGCCCGTGGCAAGCCTCGACCCGGCGGCAGCGGCCGAGGTGATGGATGTCTTCGGAGCGCTGATGCGGAACACCGGCATGACGTTCGTCTTCACCACCCACCAGCTCGACCACGCCTTCGCGCATGCCGATCGAATCGTCGGCTTGAAGGGCGGTCACATCGCGGTCGACGCGCCGGTCGGTAGCCTAAAACGCCCGCGTCTGGACGAACTCTACACAGGCTCGGCCGGCCATGGCTGAGGCGATGCCCGCGCGCGTCGAGCGGCCAAGCCCGCTGACCTTCGCCCTCGCCGTCGCGGCGCTCGCCGTCGTCGTGTCGAGCCTCTTCGGCGCCGAAGTGTCGCTCGGCGAGCTCGCCAACGGCCTGCCGCGGCTCGGATCGATCCTGGAGCGGATGTTCCCGCCCGACATCGACCGTCTGGTGCCGTTGCTCCACTGCCTCGTTGAGACGTTTCAGATGGCGCTGGCGGGCACCGTCATCGGCACGCTTCTGAGCTTGCCGCTCGCCATCCTCGCGACCAGCAGGCACAGCCCGCACCCTGTTGTCTGCTGGCTCGCGCGGTCACTGGTGGCGCTCTTCCGCACCGTGCCGGACCTCATCTGGGCGCTGCTCTTCGTCATCGCCGTCGGTCTCGGCCCCTTCGCGGGAACGCTGGCGATCATCGTCGACACGATCGGCTTCTCCGCCAAATTCTTCGCCGAGGCGATGGAGGAGGCGGATGACGGGCCGCAGGAGGCCCTCCGCGCGCTCGGCGCCGGTCCGGTCGCGGTCGTCGCCTGTGCGGTTCTGCCAGAAACGTTGCCGTCGATGATCAACACGACACTGTTCGCGCTGGAGAAGGCTGTCCGCTCCTCAGTGGTCCTTGGTCTCGTCGGCGCCGGTGGGATCGGCATCGAGTTGAAGGTGGCGATGGACATGTTCCAGTACGATCAGGCGGCGACGATCATCCTGCTCGTCTTCGCCCTGGTGCTCGCTGTCGAACGGGTCTCGAGCCTCGCCCGAGCGCGCATCCTAAAGGGCGCGGAACGTTGACCGGCTTCGATACGTCCACCGCCACGGCGCACCTGGCCTGGGAGCAACGCTGGCAGAACGCGCAGGGTCGGGCCGAGTGGTCGATCGCGGAACCCACCGTCCGCGAGCTGGCAGCGGGCCTACTCGTGGAACGGCGCGTGCGTACGGCGCTGGATCTCGGCTGCGGCGTCGGCCGCCATGCACTCCTGCTCGCGCGCGCCGGTTTCGAGGTGACTGCGTTCGATGGCGCGCCGACGGGCCTCGACGTGCTACGCGAGACAGCCGTGGCCGAGAATCTCGCGCTCCAGGTCGACCAGGGTCTGATGACCGACCTGCCCTACGCGTCGCTAAGCTTCGACTTCGTCTTGGCGTTCAACGTCGTCTACCATGGTGAGCCTGGCGTTGTGCGACGGGCGATCGAGGAAATCGGGCGGGTGCTCAAGCCTGGCGGGCTCTACTACGGGACGATGCTGTCCAAGCGGAACGTCGCCTTCGGCGTCGGAAGGGAGGTGGCACGCGACACCTTCGTCCGCGACGGCGACGACGACCGCGGACACCCGCATTACTACTGCAACGCGAGCGAACTCTGCGCGCTGTATGGCGGGTTCGAGCCGCTGCGGCTCGAGGATCGCGAGCACGCGCGACCTGGCTCCTGGCACTGGCACGTACTAGCGGACCGCCTAGGCTGAATTCCCACCTATAAAGGGCCGCATGGGACATTGCGCGCGCGCACGGCCTCGTGTAGCGACGAAACAACACCTAATCCGGTAAGGCACCGTCGGCCTAATCCGGTTGTTTTCGCGGACTTCGTGGTATCGGGGAGTGAACCATGTCCATGCAGATGCAGCTCTTTGGCGGCACCCTTTCGTGTGCGCTGTGCCTAGGCGCGAGCGGCGCTTTGGCGCAGTCGGTCGATGTCGCTGACCGGACCGGCTGGCCCGAGAGCTTCACCGTCGGGACCGCGAGCCAAGGCGGGACCTACTTCACCTACGGCTCCGGCTGGGGGAACTTGGTTGCCGAGGAGCTCGGCTTGTCCGGCGGCGGCCAAGTGACGGGCGGTCCCGTTCAGAATCTCGCGCTGGTGCATACCGGCGACCTCGAGATGGCAATGACGACCCTCGGGCCGGCGCGTGACGCGCTTGAGGGACGCAGCCCGTTGGCACCCGGCAACCCGCACGAGAACGTCCGTGCGATGTTCCCCATGTACACGACGCCGTTCGCCGTGATCGTGTTGGACGCGTCCGGCATCGCCAGCAAGGACGATATTCCGGCAGGGGCCACGATCGGGTTCGGTCCTGCGGGTTCGACGTCGGATCTCTTCTTCGCGCCGATCCTCGAGTCGCTCGACGTCGACTTCCAGAAGCGCAACGGCGGCTACGCGGATCTCGCCGGCCAGTTGCAGGACGGCCTGCTCGATGGCGTTGCACTTGCCGCGGGTATTCCGACGCCGGTCGTCACGCAGCTCGAGGCCCAGGTGGACATCACGCTGCTGCCGTTTAGCGACGAGGAGCTGGCATCGATCACCGAGAATTTCCCGGTTTCCGAGTTCACCATTCCTGCCGCGACCTACGGCTCGCTCGACGAGGATTTGAAGAGCGTGGCGATGTGGAACTTCTCGATCGTGAGCGCTGAGCTTCCCGAGAGCTTCGTCTACAACGTCATGGAAATCGTTCTCGGCAACAACGAGCGCATGCTTGAGATCCACAGCGCTGCGCGTGGCACGCTGCCCGAGAACTGGGATCGCAACACTTTCCTCCCGTTCCACCCTGGCGCCTGGAAGTGGTACGAGGACAACGGCTACGAGATCCCGGACGAGCTGAAGGGCTGACATCAAGCCTGGGGCTGCCCGGCATGGTGGCCGCGACCGAAGTGGTTCGCGACCGCCACGCCGGCGTCTGCCGTTACGGGACAAAGGGGGGAGGCGTGACCCATGGTGGACGGTCCGAAGGCTGCTGCTGACGGCGATGCGGGCGTATTGATCGCCCAAGGCGTCGACGACGAGCCCATCGCCAGCAACCAGCGGCGTTTTGACGGCGTTCTCTGGTTCCTGTTCGCTGCGATGGCGATCGTCTACTCCTCGTTCCACATCCTCTCGCTCAACGTCACACCGCTCGAGACCTGGACCTTCCGTATCGTGCACATCGCTGGTGCGCTGGTCCTTGGGTATGGCCTCGTCGCGGCGCGGACCTACACCGCCGACCATGTGACCGGGGCGATCCCTGCGAACCTCAACCGCTTGCTAGGCCTCGCCACCTTCGCCGCGCTGGCGCTCGGAGCTATTCCGGTTGTTCAGGGTTGGCTTGCCCAGTCGGGCGGCGGCATGGTCGATCCCATGGGCGGCCTCTTCCCAATCGGCGCCCCCGCGGTCGGCCTCGCGACCACCGCAGCGATCCTCATCGGCTGGTTCAGCGAGACGCGTCGCTCACGCGTGCTGTGGACGGACTGGGCGCTGATGGCAGCGTCGATCCTCGTCCTCGCCTACCTGTTGCTGATCCTCGACCGCCACCGCTTCTCGAACGGCACCAGCTTCGCTCCGGCGACGGACGTGTGGTTTTGCTACACGGGCATCATCCTGATCGTCGAGCTGACCCGGCGCGTTGCCGGCCTGCCTCTGGTCGTTATCGCAGCGATCTTCGTCGCCTATGTGTTCGTCGGCCCGTACATGCCTGGCTTCCTGCGGCACGAGGGCTTCTCGATCACGCAGACGCTGACCTACCTCTATTCGGATACCGGCATCCTCGGCCCGACAACGGCCGTGTCCTCGACCTACATCATCCTCTTCATCATCTTCGCGGCGTTCCTGCAGGCGTCGCGAGTCGGCGACTACTTCGTGAACTTTGCGTTCGCTGCTGCAGGCCGCGCGCGCGGCGGTCCGGCCAAGGTCGCCGTCTTCGCGTCCGGTTTGATGGGCATGATCAACGGAACGTCGGCCGGTAACGTCGTCGCCACCGGCTCGCTGACCATCCCGTTGATGAAGAAGGTCGGCTACAAGCCACAGTCGGCAGGCGCCATCGAGGCGGCCGCGTCCACAGGCGGGCAGATCATGCCGCCGATCATGGGTGCCGGCGCGTTCATCATGGCCGAGATTACCGGCATCCCTTACACGGAGCTTGTCGTCGCCGCGATCATCCCGGCCATCCTTTACTTCGCGTCCGTGTATTTCATGGTCGACTTCGAGGCGTCGCGCATGGGTATGCGCGGGATGCGCGAGGACGAGCTGCCGAAGTTCGCGATCCTGCTCCGCCAGGTCTACCTTTTCATCCCGATCATCATCCTCATCTCCGCGCTCTTCTCAGGCTACTCGGTGATTCGCGCCGGCACGCTGGCGACGGTCGCTGCCGCCGTCGTGAGTTGGCTGACACCGCATCGTATGGGACCGCAGGCCATCCTGCGAGCGCTACGCCTGGCGTCGGAGATGTCGATCCAGATCATCGCCGTCTGTGCGTGCTCGGGCCTGATCGTCGGCGTGATCGCGCTGACCGGCGTCGGCGCGCGCTTCTCCTCGCTGCTCCTAGGCGTCGCGTCGTCGCCGCTACTGCCGGAGGCGATCGGGCTATTGTTGGCCATGATCTTCGCCATGGTCGTTGCGATCATCCTCGGTATGGGCATGCCGACGACCGCAGCCTACGCGGTGGCCGCCTCGGTCGTCGCACCGGGCCTCAGCACGCTTATCGAACCATCGATGATGGATATGGCCGATCCGGACCGCACCTCTCGGCTCATCGCCCACTTCTTCGTGTTCTACTTTGCCGTGATCTCGGCGATCACGCCGCCCGTGGCGCTCGCCGCCTACGCGGGTGCGGGCATCGCCGGAGCCGATCCGATGCGCACGTCGTTCAGCGCGTTCGGCGTTGGATTGGCGGCGTTCGTCGTGCCCTTCATGTTCTTCTACAGCCCGGCCATGTTGCTGGAGGGGTCTCTCCTCAGCGCGCTGCACGTTGCAGCGACAGCGTTGATCGGCGTGTACCTGCTGTCGGCGGCCGTCCAGGGCTTCCTGCTCGCACCGCTGAATTGGCTGCAGAGGCTCGCGCTGCTCGTCGCCGCCGTCCTGATGATCAAGGGCGGATTGTTCACGGATGTTCTAGGCGTCGCCCTCGGCCTCGTCGTCTACTTGCCGCAGTGGCGTGCGTCGCGCGCCCTGCAGCCGGCAGCGTCGGGCACCTAGGGACGCAACAAGCAGTTCGGTTCCCGACCGAGCCGCCGCCGGCATTTGCCGACGGCGGCTCGTTGGCTGTTAGGACTGACCATCCGGCGTCGACGGGTGCTCGCCGAGCGCCGCGAGCGCATGCCGGGGCGAGAGCTTCAGCGGGTCGTCGACAAGCAAGCGAACGGAGGACGAACACCACGCCGGGATGCTGTCGGCTTCGGCCGCAGGGAGCGCCAGGCCGAGCCCACGCGTCTCGGCCGCTGCGAGCACGGCTCCCCAAACGATCCGTTCGCCGGCGGGATCAAGGTGCGACAGGGCGAACCCTCGCGCCAAACGAACCGTGCTTACCGGCGCCTGGTGCAGCACGCGCAAGGACAAGCTTCCAACGCCGAACGCGTCGACACCAAATCTCACGCCATGGCCCGCAAGCGAGGCGATCGTCATCAACGCCGGCCCCTCCAGGTGGCGTTGCCAATCGCTCTCGTCGACGGCGAGTTCAAGACACGACGGATCGGCGCCATGCCGATCAACCGCGTCGCCGACAAAGCTTGCGAAGTCGGCCGATCGAAGCGTTTCCGTTGCGATACTCAAAGAGACCTCGAAAGCCGGCCCCGCCCCGGCGAGAAGCGCCAGAGCTCGATCCAGCGCCAACCGCTCGAGTTCAACCAAGTGCCCGCCGGTGCGTGCCGCATCCTTCAAGTCGTCGACGCCGTCGAAACGGGCGTCCGCCGAGATCCATGCCGGGGCTACGACCAAGCCGACGACACGGCGACTGTCACGATCGTGGCGGGCCCCACATACGAGATCGACCTCACCGCTCTCGACACGGTCGCGCCACGCCACCCGGAGCGTGCGACGATGGCGGTGCGCCTCAAGGAGACGCGCATCGAGCATCTCGGTTCGTGCGCGCCCACGCACTTTCGCTTCGTAGAGGGCAATGTCGGCGCCACCGAGCAGCTCGTCGGTGGTCGCGCCGAACGCCGGGAACAGAGCGAGACCAATGCTGAGCGATACGGTGACCGTGCCGACGTCGACCTGGATCGGCGTCGTCATGGCCTCGTGAAGATGGCCCGCGGCGACCAAGGCCGCTTCGCTAGATGGCAGGTCTGCGAGGATGGCGACGAACTCGTCACCGCCGAAGCGCGCGACAGTATCGCTCGCGCGCAGCGTCTCAGCCAGCCGCTGCGCCACCGCGCGGAGGACGACGTCGCCGGCGAGATGGCCTAGCGAATCGTTGACACGCTTGAAGTGGTCGACGTCGATCAGTGCCACACCAACCAGCGTGTCGTTGCGTCGAGCGCGCGCGGTGGCGACGTCGAGCCGGTCGAGAAAAAGCGTGCGGTTGGGCAAGCCCGTGAGCGGGTCCTTCAGGCCGAGCTCGCGGGCGAGCCGCTCCGTCTGTCGGCGCCGCAGGGCCTCGTCGGCAAGGCGCGCGTTCGCCTCCTCCAGCGCCGCGGTGCGGTCGCGGACGCGCTGCTCCAAGGCCCCCCTGGCGCTGCCGAGGGCTGTCACCAGCCGTTCGTTGCGGCGGTAGAGGTCGACGAGACGGCCCTGCCCGCGGCGGAGATTAACGGCCACCGCGTAGAGGCCCACGCCGTAGAGCCCGACGATAACGGCCAACCAGCCACCCGGCGCCGTGTCACCGATGCTGAGCAAGAACGCATAGGGACCAAGTGCCGTCGCCAGGAAGGCAACGCATGCGCCACGGTGTGACGATAGAACGGCGACGGCGCCGGCCGCCATGCCGGCAAGCGCAAAAGGGACAACGAAGACGACGCTCGCGGAAGGCGCGACCGTGACGAGACCGCCCAACGCGCCCCAGACCAGTCCACTCAACCCAGAGACGAGAACCAGATAGCGCGGCCAAGCGCCTTGCGTGAGGTCGTCCGCGCCGAGCCGACGCGACCAGCGCCAGAAGACGATGCGGAGCCCCTGCGTGACGAGCAGCAGGGTCAGCCAGCCGAGGACAACGAGCGCCTGGACGTCACCAAGGAGGATCAGCGACATGAGCATGCCGAGCGCGACATTGATCGCCGCGAGCAGCGGCTGGCGGCCGATGAGTTCGGTCATCAGCAGCGCGTTGGCGTCTGTCACGACCGGACGAAATCGGTCCAGGCCACCGCCGTTGGCGTCAGCCGGCATCAGATACTCCGTGAATCACGCGAAGTTTACAGATGCAGCAACTGACCGATACGTAAACCCTCACGCGAACGACCTCGTTCGCGGGTACGCGAGATGAATCGCGTATCGACGCCCAAGCTCACGTCGATACGGTGGTGTCATACTCGGGTGTATCGTACCCGGCCGCACGAGCAAAGGCGAGCAGGTCCGCGTGGCATCCATCCACGGCATGACCGTCGCGACCACGGCTGACGATGGTGGTCCCGAACCTTCCCTGACGAAAGAACGGATACGAGCCCACTTCCACCGTCGGGTAACGCGCCTCGATCGCCTGCAGCGCGGAGGCCAGATCACCCTCGGCGGCCAAGACCGTTACGGAGCGACTGACGATGGCGCCGCCGCCGGCCAAGCCGGGGACCAGCCCGTCGACCATCGCCTGGAGGATCTTGGGAACGCCGGGCAGAACGTAGACGTTGGCGATCCGAAAACCTGGCGCGACGCTCACGGGGTTGTCGATCAGTTCGACGCCTTGGGGCATGTCTGCCATCGACAGGCGTGCCGCGTTGATCATCTCCGGGTCGTAGTAGCCGCGGAGGCGACGTTCGGCCTCAGCATTGCGGCCGAAAGGAACCCGAAAGGCGCTGGCGATCGCCCTAGCCGTGATGTCGTCGTGCGTCGGACCGATGCCGCCGGTCGTGAAAACATGGGCGTGGGCCGCACGGCAGGAGTTCACCGCCTCGACGATCCATGGCTCATCATCGGGGACGATCCGCGCTTCCCGAACGCGGATACCGACCTCGCTTAACCGGCCCGCCAGATAGGCGAGGTTCGCGTCCTGGGTCCGCCCGGACAGGATCTCGTTGCCGATGATGATCACCGCGGCCGACACCTCGCCCGCGCTTGCTTCCGCCGTCATGGCTCAGTCGACCTTGTCCATGCGGCCGGTCCCGCGGCTCAGCACCTCGCCCGCGGCGTAGGCGGCGAAGGTCAGCTCAAGCCCCGATCCGGTGAGCGTCCGACGGTGGTGCTGCAGCTCGGCCTCGCCATCCTCTTGCAACGCGGCGACCCAGATGTCGAGGACATCGCCGTCGACGCTGGCCCAGGCGAGCGCGTCGCCAGCCATCGGCTCGACGTCCTCGCGGAGCTTGAACGGGTCGTAGTCCGGCGCCTGCACGAAGTAGGCGCCCGCGTCGACCGGTTCGAAGCCGAACGAACGGACAACGCGGCGGACGCCCGGGACGTCGCGCCGGCCGTCGACCCGGATGACGCTCTCCCAAGTCACCTTGAAGCCGCCCTCGCCATAAGGCTCGATGTCGGTGCCGACGTCCCGCTCCTCGACAGCATCGTCCTTGAGGTCGGCGAGCTCGGCCGAGCCGACGTAGCGTCCGAGAAAGGCCTCGAAGGCCAGAGCAGGCCCGCTCACGAGCAAGCCGACCGCGATCGCGAGCACGCATCGAGACGGTGTCATCAAGGCACCCGTTCGAGAAGCACGGGCAGAGACTTCGTCAGCCCGTCGCTAGTGTAGCGTTGATGGTCAACACGAACGCCCGCGCGGTGGGACGAGATGGCAAAGCGGTCGAACGTCGGCCGCCCGCGCGCATCGACCGCGAGCATGCTGAGTACCAGCAGCTCGCTATCAACGTGACCGAAACTCAGCCGCTCACCCTCGAAGGGTAGCGCCTCAGCTTCCCGGCCCATGGCCCGTTGCCACCAGGCGAGCGGCGCCGCGTCCTCGACGAGGCGCCCGCCATCGGCTTCCGGCCGAAGACGGACCGTCGTCGCCCCAAGCATCTCTACGCCTTCGAATGCAATGACCAGCTCGCCGCCGTCGTCCCGAGCTACCTGGAGCGACACCTCGGAACCCTCGCTCACGAACCTACCTTCGAGCCAGTCGGCGGCGACCGCGGGCCAGGCGGCCAGCATAGCGGCCGCGAGCAGAACTACACTCCTCACCGCAGGGCCCTCTCGATGTCGGACAGGAGATCCTGAACTGGCTCGATCCCGACGCTCAAGCGAACGAAACGCGGCGGCACGTCGTCGCCGCCCCAGCGTGATCGCTGCTCAGCCGTCGTGTGCACGCCACCGAAGCTCGTCGCCTCCTTGACCAGCCGCGCCCGGTCTAGGAACGCGCGCGCAGCCCTGGCCTCTTCGAACATCATCCCAACCAGAAACCCGTATTGGCGCATCTGACGCGCGGCCAGGGCGTGAGCCGGATCCTCCTCCAAACCCGGGTAGCGAACACCCTCAACGCGCGGGTGCCCGTGCAGATACCTGGCGATCGCCGCAGCGCTCGCGCACATGCGTTCGAGACGGACGTCCAGGGTCAGCAGCCCACGATGCACCAGATAGGTCGTCAGCGCGCCAGGAATACCTCCGGTGAGCGTGCGCCACTGGCGAACCTGGGCCGCATCATCAGCTGACCGGCAGGTGACATGGCCGAGGAGTGCATCGCTGTGGCCGGCAAGCGCCTTGGTGTCTGCCGCGACCACGATGTCGGCGCCGAGCGCGAGCGGGGCCTGGCCCAAGGCGGTCGGCGTCGTGTTGTCGACAACGACCTTAGCGCCGACGGCATGCGCGCGCTCGGCCAGAGCCGCGATGTCGACGCAGTCGAGGCCCGGATTGCTGGGCGTCTCGAGCCACAGCAGCCGCACCCCCGCGACGTCGCCGTCCGCCAACTCGGGCGTCGGCACCAAGCGCACGTGCACCCCCCAGGGCTGCAGGATGTCCTCCGCCACACGGCGAACCCCGTAATACCCGTCGCTCGGCAGCAGGAGCGTGTCACCGGGCGCGAGGAAGGGCTGCAGCGCCGCGACACAGGCGGCCATGCCGGAGGCGAAGACCACAGCTTCGCCGCCGTCGAGGCGGCCGAGAAGGCGCTCGAGATCCGTCCAACCGGCGTTGTCCATACGGCCGTAGCCGGCCACGCCAGGACGCGGGTCACCGGTGAGGTGGTAGACGCTCGCCAAAACGAGGTCGGGCGCTAGGGGCGCGCCGTCTTCGATGTCCCGGTCGGCGCCGACCACCAGGGTTCCGAACGAGAGACCTTCGGACACGAGCGTTCCTCGAAGCGATGCATGCACTGTCGCTGTGCCAACTGACGTTGTCGAGAGCCGGCCGCGACGTGCTAAACCACGCCAAACCGGTTGGGGAAAGGCGATGGACGAGGCTGGCGGCCTGATACAGAGCAACACGCTCGAACATCATTGGTGCCCGTTCACGGCCAACCGTGACTTCAAGGCGCAGCCGCGCCTGATGGCACGCGCCGAGGGCCTTTACTTCTGGGACGAGCGTGGCGAACGGATCATCGACGGCAGCTCCGGCTTGTTCTGCTGCGCGCTGGGGCACGGCCGCCAAGAGATTGCGGACGCCGTCCACGCCCAGCTGATGACGCTGGACTACGCACCGCACTTTCAAGCCGGGCACCGCCTGAGCTTCGAGCTGGCGAGCCGCCTCGCCCGTATCCTGCCCGAGAACATGGGCCGGATCTTCTTCGCGTGCTCCGGCTCCGAGGCGGTGGACACCGCGCTCAAGATCGCGCTCGCCTATCACCGAGCCCGGGGCGATGGCCAGCGGACGCGCTTCGTGTCGCGCGAGCGTGCCTACCACGGCGTCAACATCGCGGGGACGTCACTGTCGGGCATGGTCAAGAACAGGCACGTGTTCAATCCGGTGACGTTTCCGGTCGCGCACATGCGCCACACCTGGCTGGAGGCGAACCGCTTCAGCCCGGGCCAGCCTCCGAGCGGCGCCGATCTGGCCGAGGATCTCGAGCGCTTCTGCGAGCTCTACGGTGCGGACACGATCGCCGCCTGCTTCGTCGAGCCGATTGCCGGCTCGACCGGAACGCTGGTGCCGCCTGTGGGCTACTTGGAGCGCTTGCGCGAGATCTGCGATCGCCACGGCATCCTTCTGGTCTTCGACGAGGTCATCACCGGCTTCGGGCGCACCGGTGAGGCGTTCGCCGCCCAGAGCTTCGGCGTGCGGCCGGACGTCATCACCATGGCTAAGGCGATCACCAACGGTTGCCAGCCGATGGGTGCGGTCGCCGTTGACGAACGCATCTACGATGCGGTGGTCCACGCCGCACCCGACGAAACGATCGAGTTCTTCCACGGCTATACCTACTCGGGTCACCCCGCAGCCTCCGCCGCCGGCATCGTCGTCCAAGACATCTTCGCTCGGGAGGACGTGTTCGCCCGTGGCGCGGCGATCGCACCCTACTTCCAAGAGCGGCTGTTCGCCCTGCGGGACGTCCCGATAGTCACCGATATTCGCGGCTACGGGCTGATCGGCGGGGTCGACCTGGCACCGCACGGGCCTGCCGGCGCCCGCGGCCTCGACGCGACCAAGCGATTCTTCGCCGCGGGGCTGCATGTTAAGTTCACCGGCGACTGCGGTATCATCGCGCCGCCGCTCGTCGTCGAAAAAGTTCACGTCGATGAGATCTTTGACAAAGCTGAGACGTTGCTGCGTCAGTACTGAAGGACATGATGATAGTAGGCGGTTTCGCCGCGCCCGCCTCGCTAACGCAATACCCAACCTAGAGCGAGCGATCGTTCCAGCGGAGGAAACGGTCATTTTACCGTCGGCTCCTCGTTCCGCCGACCGCAACGGCCCATCTCATGGGCGTCACGCTACTGGAGGAACGACCATGTCTCTTCGCCCCTTCGCCCTCACCGCAGCGCTTGCGCTGACCACCGCGCCCGTCCTGGCCCAGGAGAATTATCAATTCGACGAAGGCCACACCGAGGTCCTGTTCAGCTGGACCCACGCTGGCATCTCGACCCAGACGGCCGAGTTCACCGGACTAGACGGTGAGATCGTCATCGAGCGCGACGACGTGGCGGCGTCGCGCGTCGATGTCACGATCGATCCGGCCTCGATCCACACCGGCTTCGAGCTCTTCGACGAGCACCTCGTGTCCGGTGATTGGTTCGATGTCGAGAGCCACCCGGAGATCCGCTTCGTCAGCACGGCGGTGCGTCAAGTCGCCACCGACCGGGCGCTAATCGACGGCGATCTGACGATTAAGGGTATCACGCATCCGGTCACCCTCGACGCGACGCTGACCTTCGACGGTCCGCACCCGCTGGGCGAGTTCGTCGAAGCCTACCAGGCCGACTATGTCGGTTTCGCCGCGACGGCGATGGTGCCGCGTAGCGCGTGGGACTTGGGCGCGTACGCGCCGCTCACCTCCGACACGGTCGAGATCACCATCAACACCGAGCTGCGCCGCGTCGACGTCGAAAGCTGAACGACAACGGCCGTCCGCCGGGTGGCTCTATGGCCTTCGCACGAACGGCTGCCGGCGCCGCTACGGCCCGCCCGGCCGCGGGAAGAGGCTGCTCGCTCGGTCGTGACCGCTGGCGGCGTAGCGGCGCCGGCGTGTCGATCATCAAACAGGGCGTGCGCGTCCCAACGGCCATACCGTCAGACCTCGCCGCCGATGCGGCGGCTCGACGAGGCCGGCTTGCTCAGCGCTAACCCGGACCATGAAAGGATCGCCCAATGCCGCTCGATCTGCCCACTCACACCGTTGAGTCCGCGCCGGACGCCGCTAAGCCGGCGCTGGAGGACTCGCTTGCGAAGTACAAGTTCGTGCCGAACCTCCACGGCGTGATGGCTGAGGCGCCACCGCTGCTGGAGGCATACAAGACGGTTGGTGACCTCTACGCCCAAACCTCAATGTCGGTGCTCGAACGGCAAGTCGTCCTGATGAGCATCAACTACTACCATGATTGTCATTATTGCATGGCTGCGCACTCGATGATCGCGACCATGGAGCAGATGCCGGCCGACGTGCTCGAGTCGCTGCGCACCGGTGCACGGATCGCCGACCCGAAGCTCGAAGCGTTGCGCCGTTTTGCGACAGCGATGGCCGACAAGCGCGGCTGGATCGACGACGGCGATGCGACAGCACTGAAAGCGCACGGCTACACCGACCAGACCATCCTCGAGGTCGTCCTCGCGCTCAGCTACAAGGTCATGAGCAACTACGTGAACCACCTCAAGGACACGCCGGTCGACGCCCCGTTCGCCAAGTTCGGCTGGACCAGCGCGATGAAGCAGGACGCCGCCTGAGTTCCGCACGACGCCCTGTCCGAGGACGCCCGGCGGCATGCCGGGCGTTGTCTCATCCAACGCCCCACACCCGCTGGCGCGCGCGTGCCCGACGCTCTAGGACGCACGAAAGCGGGGAGCGGCGCCATGCAGGATCTCGGACGCTGGGACTACGTCATCGTCGGCGCGGGCACGGCTGGTTGTGTGCTCGCGAACCGGCTGTCAGCCGATCCCGACGTCAACGTCTTGCTGCTGGAGGCCGGGGGTGAGGCCAACTGGGTCTGGATCGATGTTCCCGTCGGCTATCTCTATACGCAGAACAAGCCGCGCACCGACTGGTGCTTCAAAACCGAGCCCGAGCCGGGCCTCGGTGGCCGTGCGCTGAACTATCCGCGCGGTCGGGTCATCGGCGGCTGCTCGGCGATCAACGGCATGATCTACATGCGCGGCCAGGCGCAGGACTACGACCAGTGGCGGCAGCTCGGAAATGTCGGCTGGGGCTGGGACGACGTCCTGCCCGTCTTCAAGCGCTCTGAGGACCACTTCGGCGGCGGGGACGCCGTACACGGGGTAGGCGGCGAGTGGCGGGTGGAACCGCTGCGCCTCTCCTGGGAGATCCTCGATGCTTGGCGCGAGGCCGCCGCCGTGTGCGGCATTCCGAAGACCGACGACTTCAATGACGGTGACAACGAGGGCTGCGGCTACTTCCAGGTCAACCAACGGCGCGGCGTGCGGTGGCACACCGGCCGAGCATTCCTCGAACCGGTTCGTGCGCGCGCCAATCTGCGCGTCCTGACCAGGGCGCGGGCGCAGCGGATCCTGATCGACGGCGGCCGAGTCGACGGGCTCGAGGTCGATCTGGCCGGTGATCACGCCCGGGTTGAGGTCGCGGGCGAGCTGGTGCTCGCGGCCGGTGCCATCGGCTCGCCGCATGTTCTGGAGCTTTCGGGCATCGGCGACGGTGCACGCCTACAGGATCTGGGCCTCCAGGTTCGCCACCACGCCCCGGCGGTCGGCGAAAACCTCCAAGACCACCTTCAGCTCCGCGTCGCGTTTCGGGTTGCAGGCACGAAGACCCTGAACGAGCGCGCCAACAGCATCTGGGGCAAGCTCGGCATGGGGCTCGAGTATGTCTTCCTGCGTCGCGGCCCGCTGACCATGGCGCCGAGCCAACTCGGCGCCTTCACACGCAGTGATCCGGCCCTCGCGACGCCGGATCTCGAGTATCACGTGCAGCCACTGAGCCTCGACCGCTTCGGCGAGCCGCTGCACGAGTTTCCGGCGTTTACCGCATCGGTCTGCAATCTGCGGCCGACCAGCCGTGGATGGGTGCACGCGGCAAGCCCCGACGATCGCGCGCCGCCGTCGATCCGGCCCAACTACCTGGCCACCGGTCGCGATCAGCGCACCGCTGTGGCGGCGATCCGGCTGACCCGGCGCATCGCCGAAGCGGCCCCCCTCGCCCGGTTCGCCCCCAGCGAGTTCAGGCCGGGCCCGAGCTTTGCCAGTGACGATGAGCTCGTGACAGCAGCCGGCCAGATCGGGACGACCATCTTTCACCCGGTCGGCAGCTGTCGGATGGGCGTCGACGACAGGGCTGTCGTCGACGCGCGGTTGCGCCTGCACGGGGTCGCCGGACTACGCGTCGCCGACGCCTCGATCATGCCGACGATCACCTCGGGCAACACCAACGCACCCGTCCTGATGATCGCCGAGAAGGCGGCGGCGATGATGCGGGAGGATCGGCACGCGCTCACAGGGACGCGCTAAAAGTCCAATGCTGCACTGCAACAACTTTGTTGCAGTGCAGCAAGAGGGGGCGTATCAAGGTGACGTCCTAGCAGTGAGGTCACGAACATGAAGCCCGTAGCCGTCCCCCAGCTCGACATGGAAGCGCTGTTCGCCATGCAGAAGGCGAACGTGGAGACGCTCGTCCAAGCGCAGAAAGTCATGCTCGATGCCGTGCAGGCGGCGGCGAAGATCCAGTACGGCTTTGTCGCTGAGATGCTCGACAAGATGCAGTCGACGATGAGCGGAAAAGTCGACATCGACAAGAAGCCGGAAGCCTACCTCGCCGACGTCAAGTCGACCGCCGAACAGGCCGTCAAGATCGCCCAGGCGCAGATGGACCTCGGCATGAAGGCCCAGGCCCAGGCGATGGATCTGCTGACGAAGCGCGCGCAACAGAACGTCGACGAGATCCAGAAGATCGCCGCCTGAGCAACTTCCGCGCAATCGGAACAGGCGGTTCCCTCCCTGTCGCCTGCTCCGCTCCGCTGAGCCCCGGGTCCCCCCGCCCGGGGCTCGCGTCGTTTACGGCGACGCCGGTCGCTGCGGAGCGACGGGACGTGATCAGCACCGAGCGCTCAAGAGATCATGGTCGCGCTTCCGACGCTAACCGCCGGCACCCTGATCCGTCGATACAAGCGTTTCCTCGCGGACGTCGCGTTGGCCGACGGCACTGTCGTAACGGCACACTGCCCCAACCCCGGGCGCATGCTGGGACTGAACGCGCCCGGACTCCGCGTCTGGCTGCGCGCCGCACCGCCCGGGCGCAGCCTCGCCTACGGCTTGGAGCTGGTCGAGGCTGACGGCACGCTCGTCGGCATCAATACCGCCATGCCGAATCGGCTGGTGCGCGAAGCGCTCGCCGATGGGCGGCTCGCCACGTTCACCGGCTATAGCGGGGTCCGTAGCGAGGTCCGCTACGGCTCTGAGAATTCACGCATCGATCTGTTGCTCGAGGACGCTCGTCGGGGGCGCTGCTGGGTCGAGGTGAACAACGTGCATTGGCGCGTCGGCGAGGACGCGCGCTTCCCGGACGCGGTCACCACGCGTGGGGCCAAGCACCTGCGCGAGCTTCGAGCGCAGGTCGCGATTGGCGATCGGGGCGCACTGGTCTACGTTGTGCAACGTGATGATTGTGCGGCGCTTAAACTCGCGCGTGACATCGACCCCCATTATGCCGAAGCGTGCGTAGTGGCGGCCGCGGCGGGCGTTGAAATCGTCGCTTACGCGTGTCGAGTGGCTCTCGATGGCATCGAGCTCAGTCGGCCGCTGCCGATCGACCTGGAAGCCGACGCCGCATGAACCGCACCGCCCTCCAACACCGTACGCCACATGCCGTGCCGATTCATGGCGTGGCCGCCTTCGAGGGCATGCGACGGGCAGGCCGCCTCGCCGCCGAAATTCTCGACATGATCGACCCGCTCGTGCGCCCCGGCATGACCACCGGCGAACTCGATCGCCTTTGCCACGAAGCCATCTTGGCCGCCGGCGCTACGCCGGCACCGCTAGGCTATCGCGGGTACCCCAAAGCGACCTGCATCTCGCTCAACCACATCGTCTGCCACGGGATTCCTGGCGATCGCACGCTCAAGGACGGCGACGTCCTCAACATCGACGTCACGGTGATCCTCGGCGGATGGCACGGCGACAGCTCGCGCATGTTCTTTGCCGGTAACCCGGCACTCAAGGCGCGACGACTGTGTCGGGTCACCTTCGAAGCGCTTTGGAAGGGGATCGAGCAGATCCGGCCGGGCGCGACGCTCGGCGATGTCGGCTTCGCGATCCAGGCGCACGCCGAGGCGCATCGCTGCTCGGTCGTCCGCGACTACTGCGGCCACGGGATCGGCCGGGTCTTCCACGACGTGCCGAGCGTGCTGCACTACGGCAACCGCGGTGATGGTCTTTGCCTAGAGGCCGGGATGATCTTCACCGTCGAACCGATGATCAATCTCGGGACCTTCGAGACTAAGCTGCTCGCCGACGGCTGGACCGTCGTCACCAAGGACCGCCAGCTCTCCGCGCAATTCGAGCACACGATCGGGGTGACCGACGACGGCTGCGAGGTCTTCACGCTGTCGCCGGCAGGCCGCCACCACCCGGCCTGGTAAGCGGTCATGACGAGCTTCTGGTCACAGCTCATCGGTCGTCGCCCACCGCCTCAACCCTTGCAGGAACTCGAGCTGGTCGGCTTGCGGGTTCACGCGACGGACCGGGGGTTCTTCGTGACCGGGGAGACCTACCGCCACCACCATGCGCTGCGTCAGGCCGGCGGCGACTGGCAGGCGGAAACCAAGACGTGGCACTTCGCGGATGCGGATGGCCTGGCCACGGTGGCGGCGCTGATTCGAGCACCAGCCGCGGCCGGCCTCGCCGAACGCCAAGTGTCCTACGACCCGGCGCCACACGGCACGAAGCACTATCACGGCCACCGCGATCGGCTCCGGACACGCTTTCTCGACGCCGGTCCGGATGCGCTCGCCGACTACGAGCTGCTGGAACTCCTGCTCTTCTTCTCCATTCGGACGCGGGATACCAAGCCGCTCGCGAAGGCTCTGCTGGCGCGCTTCGGCGACCTTGCCTCCGTGCTCGCCGCCGAGCCGGCACGTCTCCAGGAGGTTGGCGACTTCCGCGACGACGAGGAGCGTCGGTTCACCGCCGTTCTCTGCAAGCTGGTGCGCGAGATCGATGTCCGCGCACGTCGAACCGGGCTCCGCGAGACACCGCTCATCGGCTCGCCGGAGGCGCTCGAGGCGTACCTAGCGAGCGCTTTGGCCCAGGAGACCGTCGAGGAGTTCCATGCGCTCTTCCTCGACACGCAGAACCGCCTGATCCGCGACGAACGGCTCGGCCGTGGGACCGTAGACCATACGCCGCTCTACCCACGCGAGATCGCGAAACGAGCGCTCGAACTCGGCGCCGTCGCGCTCATCCTCGTCCATAACCACCCGTCGGGTGACCCGACGCCCTCGCCCGAAGACGTCACAACAACACGCAGGGTCGTGGAAGCTTTGGCGGCTCTCAACGTCCTGGTTTATGATCACGTGATCGTCGGCAGGGGGCGCCAAACGAGCTTCCGCGCCGAGGGCTTGCTCTGACGTCGACCTTGAGGCACGCGGAGGACCGGGGATGCTCAGCCGCTCAGGCCGCTGCGCAGGAATCATGGTCTTGGCTTCGACGCTGGCCGCCTGCGCCACGGCGGCACCGCCCGATCCGGCCATCGGTTTCGACGTCGCCTACGCCGAGCCTGCGAACGCCTCGCATGCCCGGCTGCTTGCGGCTGGCGGCCGCCAACTCGACGCGTCGAGTGTCAGCGCGGTCCTCGAGCGGATGTCCCGGCCGCAGGCGCTTGCAGCCGTCGGTGCAACTCCTGCAGACCGACTGGAGCTCCGGGCGGACGGCGCGGTCTGCCTCGCCGCCAAGGGGGAGCCGAGCTGCCGGTTCGTGGTCGCCGACGGCGCCCAGTACCGCCTGTTCGACACACGCGGCATGCCACGCGGCAGCCTGACCCCTTCGCCCGGCTGAGGGCGCGGAGGCCTCAGGCACGAACGCCGCGAAGGAAGGCGCTGATCTCGAGCCTTCGGCCCACGGCGAGGAGCCCCAGCGCCGTAACATTCATCACCAGCGCGTAGATCACCGCGGGCACCATGAGCGCGGTTTCGTCGAGCACGACCCCGCCAAGGAACAGGGCGAGCGCGACGTTCTGCAGCCCACATTCGATGGCAAGCGTCAGGCCGGTGCGAGCGCCGGCGCCGAGCAGCCAAGCCACGACGAGGCCCAAGCCGACGGCCGCCAGATTGAAGATGATGACGGGAAGTCCGACCGTCTGCCAATGGGCCTCGATCACGTGCCAGTCGCGGCTGAAGGCCGCCACGACGATGGCCGCGAACAGCACGGCGGCCACGCGACGGACCGGTCCGAGCAGGCGACGCGCCGCATCGGGCGCGGCCGCCCGAACGATCATGCCGAGGCCCATGGGCAAGGCAGTCACCACGAGGATCGCGCCGGCCGTATCGAGCAGAGCCAAGCTCTCCGGCAAGCCGACACCCGTCGGCTCGAGGTGGCTTAACGCGGCGGTGAGGATCAGCGGAATCGTGACGACGCCGACGGCCGTCGACGTGGCCGTCATGACGACGGACAATGCGGCGTCGCCGCGCGCGAGAACGGTAAGAAAATTCGAGGTCACCCCGCCCGAAACCGTCGCAACCATGATGAGACCTAGCGCCGCGACGGGCGGTAGGGCGAAGATCGTCGCCACGACTAGGGCGAGGAGTGGTAACGCAACGGTCTGTGCGACCACACCTGCGACCACGATCGTCGGCCGTCGCGCGAGGTCCCGAAAATCGCGAACGGCCAGGCCAACGCCGACGGCGAACATGATGAAGGCGAGGCCGAGCGGGATGAAGGCGGTCGTCACGGCGCCCTCCACCAGCCCACGAGCTGGTCTCCAGTCGAAACCAGCCGTGGCGACCTTGCACCAACACCCGATGCCCTTCCCCGGGCGCTAACCGCAGGCGAGAAGCGCACCGGCCACCACAACGACGACCAAAAGCTGGAAACGCGCCGTCAGTTCCAGCACCCGATTGAGCCCGCGGTCGATGGCGGCCCGGCAAAGAATGCCACCCAGCGCGACGGCAGCCACCGCGAGAAGCACGCTGCCGACCACGGCTACGGCGCAGCCCGGCCGAAGCGCCCAAGGCCCGGCAGCCGCTAGCAGTAGCAGCAGCGTATAAAGGTGCCCAGTCGGACGCGGGCCGATCAGGATCGCGAGCGTTCGCCGCCCGCAGCGCCCATCGCTAACCCGGTCGCGATGGTTGTTCACCAGGAGGACCGCCGCCGCCGGAAGGCCGACGACCGTGCCCACGACAACCGCTTCGGCATCGACCACCGCGCCGTGGACGAGCGCGGTGCCAAGCACGCCGGCAACGCCAAAGAATGCGAGGACGAAGACCTCGCCGAAGGGCGTCCCTGCGATCGGCCGTGGGCCTGCCGAGTAGAGGAGCCCAGCACCGATGGCCGCGACGCCGATCGCGAGGATGACGGCACCGCCTAAGGCGACCAGCCCGAGACCGGCGCATGCCGCCACGGCGAACGCGGCCAACGAGGCGCGCCGAACGCTGCGGGCCTCGAGCAGCCCCGCCGCGGTCGCCCGTCTTGGTCCGAGCCGGACGGCACCATCGACGCCGTGCTCGAAGTCGAGCGCATCGTTCCAGAGATTGGTTCCTGCCTGGATGCAAGCGGCCGCGAGCACGGCGAGGAACAGGGCCGAGACGCTGAACATACCCGCCGTGGACCAGGCCCAGACCGTGCCCGCCAGCACCGGCGCGATGGAGATGCTCAGCGTCTTCGGGCGTAGCGCGGCCCACCACGACGATAGCGTGCTGCTGCGGGCGTCAGTCACCGCATGCATGCTTGCCGCCTCCCTCGCGTCGGCAGGCCGCGCGAACGCACGCGTCCCTCCAAAGCTGGCCTCCCTTGCGTTCATCAGGTCCGTGCTAACAGTCCGATGCGAGGGCGGCGATGCGGCTAACGAACGACCCTCGGCGGTTCTGAATGCCGGTTCATCGCGCTGTCGCGCTCCGGTCAAGGGCGCCGGGTAGGATACCGCTTCTCCAATCTCCCTGGAACGAGGGCAGTGATGCCGACCAAAACGCTTGCTTTGCTGGTCGCGGGTGCGGCCTTGCTGGTGGCCTCCGAGCGCGCCGCGGCACAGACGACCGGGAACGTCATCTTCCTCCATCCCGACGGCACGAGCGTCAATGCATGGGGCGCCGCGCGGATGTACAAGGTCGGTCCCGACGGCGAGCTGAACTGGGATCGTCTGCCCGGCATCGGCGTCTACACCGGCCACATGGCGGACCGCCTAACCGGGACCAGCCACGGCGGCGCTACCGTCCATGCCTACGGCGTCAAGGTCGTCGCTGACAGCTTCGGCCTGAACGGCAGCGAGCCGATCACCGCCGCCTCGGGCGAGGCGCAGTCGATCGCCCAGGAGGCGCTCGCAGCGGGCAAGGCCGTTGGGCTCATCCAGACCGGCCACATCGCCGAGCCGGGCACGGCCGCTTTCGTCGCGTCCAACGAGAGCCGCCGCAACACCGACGCCATCGCCGAAGCCGTGATCGAGAGCGGCGCCACGGTCATCTTGGCCGGCGGCGAGCGCTTCCTCTTGCCGGAGGGCGTTGCGGGCCGGCACGGCGAGGGCGAGCGCGAAGACGATCTCAATTTGATCGAGCGCGCCGAGGAGCTGGGCTACACGGTTGTCTACACCCGCGACGAGCTGATGGCCCTCGACACCGCTGCGGTCGAGCGGGTGCTCGGCGCCTTCGCGCACAACCACACCTTTAACGACCAAGAACGTGAGCGAAACCTCATCGAGGGGCTGCCGACCTACGTGGAAACGGCACCGACGCTCGCCGAGATGACGGAGGTCGGCCTGGCGATGCTCGCCCGCGCCGAGAACGGTTTCTTCGCCGTGATCGAGGAGGAGGGCACCGACAACCTCGCCAACAACATGAACGCTCAAGGCACGCTGGAGGCGCTCGTCCGCGCCGATGACGCGGTCGGCGTGGCGCATGGTTTCGTCGAGGAGAACCCCGACACGCTACTGGTCATGGCTGCCGACAGCGATGCGTCGGGCCTGCAGGTGGTGACCGGCGACCTGGCGGAGGCGGGCGGCGCCGTCGCGGCGACGACCGACGGCGGCGGCATCCTGCATGGCGTTCAGGGCAGCTTTGGCGACGTGTTCATGTCGGCCAAGGACGACAACGGCGTCGAGCATGCCTTCGGCATTGCGTGGGTCGGCTATAACGACGTCGCAGGCGGCATCTTGGTGCGAGCGGCCGGCATGAATAGCGACCGGGTCAAGCCCCTGATGGACAGTACGGACGTCTACAAGCTGATGCACGACACGCTCTTTGGCGGCGATCTGCTGAACTGACGCACGGCCGGCGGTGTTGCCAAGAGCGCGGCCGCCGGCCGAAGCTCCCGGGAAGTCACCCTGGGAGACCCGCCATGCCCCGCGAGATCGAGACTTACCGCGGCGTCGCTCACCCCTGGCTTTGCGACGCCTTCGGTCACCTCAACACCCGCCACCAGATGGCGATGTTCGACGATGCCGGCTTTCACTTCCTGCATGCTATCGGGCCCCGGGCGGAGCAGATGGCGGCCGACCGAAAGGGCTGGGCCGACGTTCGGCTTGAGGTCGATCTCAAGGATGAGGTTCCGTTGGGCGGGCTGGTGGTTGTTCGCTCGCACCTCGTTCGGGTCGGCAAGACGTCGCTTACCTATGCGCATCAGATGCACAGCGCCGACGACGATCGTTTGCACACGGCGGCGCAGCTGGTGACTGTCTACTTCGACTTGGAAGCTCGCCGCGCGATCCCGCTGCCGCGCGAGACGCTCGACAAGGCAGCGCCGTTCCTCGCCGACCTGATCTGAGCAACGATCTAGCCGCCGATGAGCGCTCGTTTCACATTCAGCGACAACCTATCGTTAACCAATTCGCGCCACCCTCCGTGCGCATTGCAAACCCGCACGGAGCCCAAACCGGATGCGAAACCTTTCCATCAGACAGAAGCTCACGTTTGTCGCGGTGGCCGCAGCGCTCGGACCCATCCCAGTCGGCCATCTGGGCCTCTGGCACACCCGCGAGGCGCTTTTCGCCAAGCATGAGGTCGTCATCCAGGACATCGTCTCCACGGCGCGGCAGGTCGTCGACGACCTCCAGGGCGAGGTGGCCCAAGGCGCGATGGACGAGGCGGAGGCCAAGACGCACGCAGCGCGCTTCCTCCGCAACCTCCGCTACAACGATCAGGGCGATTACATCTTTGTCTACGCGAGCGACGGCACCAACGTCGTCCTCGGCCCGAAGCCCGAGCTCGAGGGCAAGAACCTCATCGAGTTGGAAGATCCGAACGGCGTTCGCTTGGTCGCTGACCTGATCGATGTCGCGCGGGCCGGCGGCGGGTTCGTCGACTACGTTTGGGAGCGCGGCGGCAAGCTTGTCCCAAAGGTCTCTTACGCCGAGTACGACCCCGAGTGGCAGTGGATGATGGGCACCGGCGTCTACGTCGATGACGTGGACGCGGAAATCCGTGAGTTCGCCGTCGTTCTCGGCGGTATTGCGCTTGCGGTCAGCCTCGCACTGGCCGGCTGCGGCCTCGTGCTCCTGCAGACGATCAATCGGCCGATGGCCCGGGTGGTCGAAGCCATGCGAGCCATCGCCGGCGGCGCGCTCGACACCGAGGTGCCGTTCACCGAGCGAACCGACGAGATCGGCACCCTCGCGGCGGCGCTCGCCCAGTTCAAGCAGCAGGCGCTGGAGCGTCAGGATCTGTCCCAGCGCCTGGCGCACGCGTTCGAGACCGAGGTCGGCGGCCTGATCGAGCAGGTGAGCGCTACCGCGGGCTCCTTCGAGCACGAGGGCGCCAGCGTGCGCGCAGCGGCGGGCGACGCGAAGGCGCAGGCGACCGCCGGGTCGAGCGCGGCGACCGAAGCGTCCGCCAACGTCCAGACCGTGGCGACCGCGACCGAGGAGATGGCCGCGTCCGTACGCGAGATCACCGCGCGCGTCGTCGAGAGCCGCGACATCGCCAGTGAGGCCGCCGATGCGAGCGGCCGCGCCGGCGGCACGCTGGAGACGCTGCGCGCGCGGTCGGCCGAGATCGACAGCTTCGTCGAGCTGGTCAGCAGCATCGCCGAGCAGACGAACCTGCTCGCGCTCAACGCCACCATCGAAGCGGCTCGGGCCGGCGATGCCGGACGCGGCTTCTCGGTCGTCGCCAACGAGGTCAAGACGCTGGCCGGTCAGACGAACAAGGCCACCGCCGACATCGCCGAACGCGTCCAGGCCCTGCGCGCCGCCAGCGACGAGACCGACACGGAACTCCAAAGCGTGGGCCACGTCATCGAGCGGCTCGCCGAGATCGCCTCCTCGATCGCCGCCGCGATGGAGGAGCAGTCGGCAGCGACCGCCGAGATCGCCCGCAACGTGCAGGAAGCGGCGAACGGCAACGCCGGCGTCAGCGAGGTCATCACCCACGTCGCCGAAGCGGCAGCGGCCAGCGACGAGGCGGCGGAACGCATCGCCAGCGCGGCCTCGGCGTTGACCAGCCAAGCGCATCAGCTCGAGAGCCGGGTCGCGCAGTTCCTCGGCGACCTGCGGGCCGCCTAGGCGGCGGAGGGCGCGGTCGTGCAAGCGACGGCGAGCCCCTCAGGTGCCGTAGATGACGTGCTCCAGGGGGTGCGGCTCGCCGTCGATGAGATCGAGCTCGTCGCGCTTGAGCTGCAAGTAGGTGTCGATGAGAGCTTCGGGGACGGCATCTCCGGCAAAGAGGCCGTCCCGCGCGCCCTCCAACGCCTGTAGCGCACGGGGCAAGTCGGGCGCGCAGCGCTCCAGGCCGGTAACCGAATCGGCCGCGAGGTCGTACACATTGCGATCTGCCGGCTCGCCCGGATCGATCGCGTGGTCGATCCCGTCGCGAACGGCCAGCAGAATGCTCGCGAGAGCCAGATAGGGGTTCGCAAGCGGGTCGGGAAAGCGCAGCTCGATGCGCTTGTCCTCGGGCCGAGCCGCGGCCGGGATCCGGATCGCCGTCGAGCGGTTGCGCGCGCCGAAGCCGAGGATCGACGGCTCCTGATGCCCCTGCCGCAGACGCCGATAGCTGTTCGTCGACGGGTTGGTGAAGGCGTTCAAGGTTGGCGTGTGACGGAGGATGCCGCCGATCGCATGCAGGCAGGTCTCTGAGAGGTCGGCGTAGCCCTGACCGGCGAACACCCAGTGCCCCTCGCGTTGAAGTGCGAGGTGAAGGTGCAGCCCCGAGCCGGCGACACCGGGCGCCGGGACCGGCAGGAAGCAGGCCGCCTTGCCATAGGCGCGGGCGACGTTCTCGATGACATAGCGCGCGAGCTGGAGTTGATCCGCCAACAGCAGAGCGTCGGCCGGCCCGAAGCGCAGTTCGCATTGACCGCGGTCGCGAAGCAGCACGTGCGTCAGGCCGGCCAAACCGAGCGATGCGAGGACACCGGCCATCTCGCCGCGCAGATCAGCCAGCGCGTCGTGAGGTTGGCCGGCGAGATACGGCTCCCGGTGGGCAGCCGCGGCACCTGCGGCAACCGGCGTCGCCGCAAGCCCGAGGCGGCCCGGTTCCCGCACGACCTCCAGCCGCTCAAAAACGTAGAAGCCGAGGTCCGCCGTGAACAGGAATGTGTCGGCGATACCGCTCTCGCGAACGCGGTCGATCGTGCGCTTGAGCGCAGAGCGCGGACAGCCCTGATAGCCTTCCTGTGTCGCGGGATCGACGATGTCGGCGATGCTCAACAACGTGGGTTGCGCGGTGAACGGATCGGCCCACGCACGACCAGGATCAGCGAGCAGCAGGAGATCGCTCTCGTAGAGGTTCCGCCAGCCAGGGAGGCCCGAACCGTCGAACAGGCAGTGCCGATCGGGCTGATCGGGCGCGGTGGTGGCGGCATCGACCGTCAGGTGGCGCCATGCGCCCGTGAGGTCCGTGAAGCGAAGATCCAAGGCGCGAGCGCCGGTCTCCGCGATGCGCTCGCGCAACAAGTCGGTCTCGGACATGCTCCCTCCACAGCCGCCGACTTACTAGCCAACGACCGCCGCCCAGGAAAGGCTGCCGCATAAACGACGTAGGGGCGACCGTGGTCGCCCCTACGCCAGCAACTGACGGCTCCGACCTTCAGCAGTCGAAGTACATGACGAACTCCTCGGGATGTGGCCGCAGCCTGAGGGCATCGACGTCGCCGCGCTTGAATTCGACGTAGCTCTCGATGAAGTCCTTAGTGAAGACATCGCCGTCGAGGAGGAATTCGTGGTCCGCCTCGAGCGCATTCAAGGCGCCCTCGAGCGAGTGTGGCACGCGCGGCAGCTTCGCCTCCTCCTCCGGCGGCAGGTCGTAGATGTTCCGGTCGGCGGGATCGCCCGGATCGATCTTGTTCTTGATGCCGTCGAGGCCGGCCATGAGCATCGCCGAGAACGCCAGGTAGGGGTTGCACGACGGGTCCGGGCAGCGGAACTCGATCCGCTTGGCCTTCGGGCTGTCGGAGTACATCGGGATGCGGACGGCGGCGGACCTGTTCCGCAGCGACCAGACGAGGTTCACCGGCGCCTCGAATCCCGGCACCAAGCGATGGTAAGAGTTGGTCGTCGGTGCGGCGAAGGCAAGAACGGCCGGCGCGTGCTTGAGAATCCCGCCGATGTACCACAAGCATAGTTGCGACAGGCCACCAATGCCGGCAGCGTCAGCCATCAGCGGCTGGCCACCCTTCCAAATGGACTGGTGGCAATGCATGCCCGAGCCATTATCGCCGAAGAGCGGCTTGGGCATGAATGTCGCAGTCTTACCGTATGCTTTCGCGGTGTTCTTGACGACATATTTGTACTTGATCTGCGCGTCGGCCATCTCGACGAGCGGCGCGAACTTCATGTCGATTTCGCACTGCCCCGAGGTCGCGACCTCGTGGTGATGGCATTCGACAGTGAGGCCGATCTCGGCCATCAGCAACGCCATTTCCGAGCGCAAATCCTGCAGCGTGTCGTTCGGCGCACAGGGGAAGTACCCTTCCTTGGGGCGGATTTTGTGGCCGAGGTTCGGCCCCTCATCCTCGCTGGAGTTCCAATGCCCCTCGTTCGAGTCGACCATAAACGTGCCGTAGTTCGTCCCGGTGCCGTAGCGCACGTCATCGAAGACGAAGAACTCGGCTTCCGGACCGAAGAACGCGGTGTCTCCGACGCTTGTCGAGATCATGTGCTGGATGGCCTTCTTGGCCACACCGCGCGGATCGCGCTCGTAGAACTCGCGGGTGATCGGATCGATGATGTCGCAGATCATCACCAGCGTCTTGTGCTTGGTGAAGGGGTCAAGGAAGGCGGTCGACGGGTCCGGGAGCATGACCATGTCCGACTCCTGGATCTCCTTGAAGCCCCGGATCGAGGAGCCGTCGAAGCCCATGCCATCGGTGATCGCGTCCTCGTCGAACGTCTGGACGGGAAACGACGTGTGCTGCCAGGTGCCCGGCACGTCGGTGAAGCGCAGGTCGACGATCTTGACGTCCTGGTCCTTGATGACCTGCATGACGTCGGCGGCGGTC